>MWBF01000423.1 GCA_002068935.1 Chloroflexi bacterium ADurb.Bin325 | reverse complement strand
CGGCGCAGCCAGCCGTTGCGGGTCGCCAGGGCCACCGCCTCGCGGGCGGCCTGCTCCAGGGCGACCGTGTCGGTGCCGCGCGGCACGGTCCAGAAAAAGGTGAGCGTGCCGGTGTCTTGGCAGAGCGGGGTCGACTGGCCGCGCGCCAGGCAGGTGTTCTCGACCAGCGCCTGCAGCAGCAGCGCGGCCTGCGACTGCGCGGGCTCCGACGCCGACGCCGCGCGCAGCGCGGCCTCGGCGTCGGCGGGCAGGTCGCTCGTGGTGCGCCGGATGAGCTCGGCGAGTGTGTCGGTCCAGTTCATTCTTCGTTCTTCGCGTTGGAAGCCTGGCGTTTATCGCTTGCCCGGCGCGATCACCCACGGGTTGTTTTCGCCCAGCGTCTCCAGCAGCGGCGTCAGGTATTCGTCCGGCACGCAAAGCGAGCCGAACCCGCGGCCCAGCGCGATGTCCGGCTTGGCCTGGCCGTGATAGTCCGAGCCGCCGGTCGTCAGCAGGTCCAGCCTCTTCGACAGCCGCAGGAGGGCCACGGTCTGCTCGGGCGTGTACTCGGAATAGACCGCCTCGATCCCGATGAGGCCCGCGGCCTTCAGCTCGCGAAGGCCGGACTCCAGCTTCTCCTCGTCCAGCTCCCACGTGAAGGGGTGCGCGATCACCGCGGCCCCCCCGGCCTCGCGGATCATGCGGATGCCCTCTTCGGGATACAGGCGGTAGCGGTCCACATAGGCGGGCCGGCCTTTGGACAAGTAACGGTCAAAAGCCTCGGCCACCGACGACACGTAGTCGCGGTCGATCAGCGCCTGCGCGAAATGCACGCGCCCGATGACGTCCTCGCCCGCGCACGCCTGCACTTCGGCCCACTCCAGCTCCAGCCCCAGGCCGTTCAGCTTTTCGAGGATCTGTTCGTTGCGCCAGGCTCGGCCGTCCAGCACGCGCCCCAGGCTTTCGATCACCAGCGGGTGCTGCGGGTTGACGCCGTAGCCGAGAATGTGAAGCGTTCCGTGCCCTTCTTCGACGGCCGCGCTGATTTCCACGCCTGCGATGCCCGTCATGCCGTGCGTCCGGCAGGCGGACAGAAACTCCTCGACCCCCCCCATGTTGTCGTGATCCGTCAGCGCCATGGCCGCCAGGCCTGCGCGCCGTCCGAGGCGCACCAGTTCCTCCGGGGTTTCGGAGCCGTCGGAGTTCGTCGAATGCAGATGCAGGTCGATCATGACTGGCCGTGCACCCGATACGTACTTCGGGACGTATCCTCGGCGACGTCCGCGAAGAACGCGGCGATGGCCGAGTCGTATTGCGCCGTATGCGCGAAGGCTTTCTTCATGAGGCACAGCCGCGTGCCCAAGCCCAGCGTGCCGCCCCGCGCGGACAGCTCGCCCAGCAGCGCCCCGTAGTCCGCCGGATCGGTGACCGACGCCACGCGCAGGTAGTTCTTGGCCGAGGCGCGCACCATGCAGGGCCCGCCGATGTCGATGTTGGTGCGGGCCTCTTCCGGCGTCACGCCCGGCCGCGCCACCGTCTTCTTGAACGGGTACAGGTTCACCACCACCATGTCGAACGCCACGGCCCGCGTGCGCGCAAGGTCTTGCCGGTGCGCCTCATTGTAGGTCTCGCTCAGCAGGCCGAGGTAGATCTTGAAGTCCAGCGTCTTGACCAGCCCGCCCTGCATTTCCGGCTGCCCCGTGTAGTCGGAGACCGCCACGAGGTGTTTCTGCGACAACTCCGGCCCCAGGATCTGCCGCACGGCCGTGTAGGTGCCACCGGTCGAATAGATCGTCACCCCGGGACACGCCGCCAGCAGTCCCGGCACGAAGGTTTCCAGGCCGGTCTTGTCCGAAACGCTCATCAGCACCTGCCGGACGGCCACGCGGTCATCCACCTCGCTCACCAGATTCAAAGACATATAGACTCCCCGATTTGCTTTGACAGTTTTGTGCCTGCCATGCGGAATAGAATAAGCAATGGCGGAATGTTTTGCAACTCCTCCTTGGGAGCTTTGCCCGCGCGGGTGCGATTCTGTTCCGGCCGAACCGAATCGCATCCTCCGGGCTCCGCCGCCTCCGGGCCGCGGCGGGCGTTCAGCGGTCGATCAGCGCCTTCATCGCCGGCGTGATCTCGAGGATCTCGAAATCCTTGAACCACATCTTGCCGTCCGCGCCGCCGTGCAGCTGCAGGCCGACCTTGCCGCTCTTCTCGCAGAGCGGGTCCACGAGGTCGAAGGTCCGCTGGCCGTTCAGGATCTCGACGATGCGGTCGCCGTACGCCACCGTGCAGGTGGTGTTCCACCCCGTCGGGTTGCGGACTTTGGTGATGAACTCGTCGTCCTTAGCGACCCAGCCGCGCCCTTTGGTCTTGTCGCCCGCCGTGTGCCAGAGCGCGGAGTCTTTCGCGCCGCCCGCGATCTCGTTCTGGAAGCCCTTGAGCAGCCAGGGGGTGTTGACCTCCTCGGCGCGGAAGTAGAGCGCGCTGTTGCCGCCGAAGAGCTGGTACGACACCCGGACGATGAAGTCGCTGTAGTTCTTGTCCGAGACGACCAGCCCGTCGCGCTTCTCGGACGGCTGATGCTTGCCGATCAGATAGCCTTCGGCGTCGTTGAACGACCAGTCCTCGGGCAGCACGAAGCGCGCGCCCTTCAGCGCGTATTTGCCGTCCGCGCCCTTCACGAAAAAGGGCGACCACTGGCTCGTGCCCAGCTCCTTGATGCGGATGTTGCGCCACCTGGCGCAGACCTTGCCGTCGGGGTCCTTGACCGCATGGACCTGCAGGCCGATGAAGCCGGAAAGCGACTCGCCGTCGAAGATGTTGACGACCGGCACGTCGTTGAGCCAGGTCCTGAGGGACGGGCCGACGCACTGGATCTCCATCTTGTTCCAGTCGCCCTTCCTGTAGGCGGCCGACGAGGCCGCCAGCGTCCCGGTGGC
>MWBF01000422.1 GCA_002068935.1 Chloroflexi bacterium ADurb.Bin325 | reverse complement strand
CTGCTGGCGAACGTCGGCGGCGAGCGCGCGGTGGTCGAGGCGTCCGCCGGGCTGACCAGCCGCGAGCCGCATGCGGACGAGGCCGCCGACGAGCCGGATCACGACCACGGCGAGAGCGACCCGCACTTCTGGCTGGACCCGCTCCTGGCGATCAAGTATGTCGAGAACATCCGCGACGCGTTGGCGGCGGCGGACCCGGCCGGCGCAGCGGTTTACGCGGCCAACGCCGGGCAGTATATCGCGGAGCTCAAGGCGCTGGACGCCTGGATCGTGGAGCAGGTGCAGGCCATCCCGCCGGCGCGCCGCCTGCTGGTCACGAACCACGAGAGCTTCGGCTACTTTGCGGATCGTTACGGCTTCACGCTGCTCGGCGCGGTCGTGCCGAGCGTCAGCTCCGCGGCCTCGCCCTCCGCCGAGCAACTGGCGCGGCTCGTCGATCGGGTCAAGGCGGCCGGCGCGCCGGCGGTCTTCGTCGAGACCGGCGCCAACCCGCAGTTGGCGCAGCAACTGGCCCGCGAGGCGAACGTGACCGTGGTCAGCGAGCTGCTCACCCACTCCGTGACCGCGGCCGATGGCCCCGCGCCGGACTATATCGCCATGATGCGCTACAACGTGCAGACGATCGTGGCCGCATTGAAATAGCAGGTGACAGACGATGCTGAAACCCTTCATCCGCCCCCATGTCGCGCACTCGCAGGACGGGCCGGTCGTCGATTTCTCCCATGTGACCGTCCGCTATGAGGGCGCGAGGCCGGCGCTCGACGATGTGAGCTTCCAGCTCTGGCGCGGGGAGCGGATCGCCATCGTCGGGCCGAACGGCGCGGGCAAGAGCACCCTCCTCAAGGTGGCCGCCGGCATCCTGCAGCCGACCTCCGGCCGGGTGACGGTCTACGGCCACGGCGCGAGCGGCCACATCTGCATCGGCTATGTCCCGCAGCGCTCCCAGGTGGACTGGAAGTTTCCGGTGACGGTCAGCGACGTGGTGCTGATGGGCCGCATCGCGCGCATCGGCCTGCTGCGACACGCGGGCCGCCGCGACCGCGACCTGGTGCGCGAGAGCCTGGCGCAGGTCGGCGCGACGAACCTTGCCGACCGGCAGATCGGCGAGCTGTCCGGCGGCCAGCAGCAGCGGGTGTTCATCGCCCGCGCGCTGGCGCAGGAGGCCGAGCTCCTGCTGATGGACGAGCCGCTGACCGGGCTGGATGCGCCGTCGCAGGAGGCGATCTTCGAGATCCTCGATCTGCTGCGCGGCCGCCGCATCACCGTCCTCGTGTCCACCCACGATCTACAGCTTGCGGCCGAGCGCTTCGACCGGCAGATGCTGCTCAAGCGCAAGCTGCTGGCCTTCGGCCAGCCCGGCGACGTGTTGACCCCCGAACATCTGCGGCTGGCGTATGGCACGCAACTGACCGTGCTGCCCGGCCCGGATGGCCTCCTGGCGCTGGGCGACACCTGCTGCGACGGCGACGAACACGATCACGCCTAGGCATCGAGGATACGCCCGTGGAGTTCTTACTTTCGCCCCTGCAATATGAGTTCATGGTGCGAGGCCTGCTGGCGGCCGTCACGGTCGGCGTCGTCTGCGCGGTGCTGGGCACTTACGTGGTGCTGCGCGGGATGGCCTTCTTCGGCGATGCGCTGGCGCACGCGATCCTGCCCGGGGTGGCGGTGGCCTATCTGCTCGGCGGCCCGCAGGGCCCGCTCTTCTGGGGCGGGCTGGCGGCCGGCGTCACGACCGCGCTGGGGATCGGCGCGATCACCAGGAGCGGACAGGTGCGCGAGGACACCGCCATCGGCGTGCTGTTCGCCGCGATGTTTGCGCTCGGCGTCGCGCTCATCTCGACCACGCGCAACTTCAGCCTGGATCTGACCCATTTCCTGTTCGGCAACGTGCTGGGCGTCTCGGTGGGCGACCTCGTGCGCACGCTGGTGTTCGGCGGGCTGGTGCTGCTCCTGATCGTCGCCTTCTACAAGGAGTTCCTGGTCATCTCGTTCGACCCGGTGCTCGCCAGCATCCTGCGCCTGCCCGCGGAGTTCTTCCGCTATCTGCTCTTCATCATGCTCGCAGTGACCGTGGTCATCGCGTTGCAGACGGTCGGCGTGGCGCTCATGGTCGCGATGCTCGTCACGCCCGCGGCGACCGCCTCGCTGCTGACGCGGCGGCTGCCGGCCATGATGGCGGTCGCCGCGCTCGTCGGCGCGCTGTCGAGCATCGTCGGCCTGTATCTGTCCTACTACGTCAATGTCGCATCCGGCGCGGCGATCGTCCTCGTCTGCACCGGCTTCTTCATCCTTGCCCTTATCTTTGCGCCCGGCCGCGGGTGGCTGTGGCGGGCGCGACGTTCGTAGCACGAGGTCTTCATGGCAACTTTCTCTTCGTTCAGCCCCCTGCTGCAAGCGTTGCTCGCGACCCTGTTCACCTGGGGCCTGACCGCGCTCGGCGCATCCGCCGTCTTTCTCACGCGACAGGTCGACCGCCGCCTCCTGGACGCGATGCTGGGCTTTGCCGCGGGCGTGATGATCGCGGCCAGCTTCTGGTCGCTGCTCGCGCCGGCCATCGAGATGTCGGAGAACCAGGGCCTGCCCAAATGGTTGCCCGCGGCCGTCGGTTTTCTGCTGGGCGGGCTCTTCCTCTGGCTGGTCGATCACATCCTGCCCCACCTGCACCTGGGCCAGCCGGTCGAGGCCGCGGAGGGGCTCAAGACTCACTGGCGGCGCAGCGTCCTGCTGGTGACGGCCATCACGCTGCACAACATCCCCGAAGGGCTGGCGGTGGGCGTCGCGTTCGGCGCGGTGGCCGCGGGGCTGCCCGCCGCGACGCTGCCCGGCGCGGTGGCGCTGGCGATCGGCATCGGCCTGCAAAACTTTCCCGAGGGGCTGGCGGTGTCTTTGCCGCTGCGCCGGGAGGGGCTGTCGCGCTCCA
>MWBF01000421.1 GCA_002068935.1 Chloroflexi bacterium ADurb.Bin325 | reverse complement strand
GACGCGCACGGTGTCGCCAAGCGCAGCGTGCCAGCCGCCACTTCGATTCTCGTCACTTCCTCCGCCACCGAGGCCAGAGCCAGTTCGCCGCTGCCGGTCTTGACCACCTTGCCCGCGTCTGCCGCCGTGCGGTTGACGTTCACGTCTTGAGCGAAGAGCGTCTGGCCGCCCTCCTCCAGATCGAGCAGGAAGGGCTCGCCCGCCACCAGCAGGCTGCCCTCGCGCAGCCGCACCGTGCCGTCGAACGCGTCCGTGCCGCCGTTCATCAGCGCCAGCGTGCCTGTGCCGCTCTTGCCGACCGCGCCGTTGCCCGACACCGTCACCTGCACATTGTTTGAGCCCGTCGCGAAGTCCAGCACGCTGGCATTGGCCAGGCGGAAGGAGCCGAGAGACGCCTCGCTCCGGCTGAACCACTTGTGCCACAGATAGTCCTGCACCTGCAGATGCTCCGCTTCGGTCAGCTCTTCGGTGAACAGCAGCGCCTCGCAGATGCGCGATCCGCCGGAGTAGCCGGGGTAGACGCGGTCTTTCGCAAACGTGTTGGCCTTGGCGGTCTGGAGCGTGAGCACCTCGACCATATGATAGGCCTTGTCGAAGATCTGCAGGTACCGGCCGTTGCGCATCACCCGGTCGAGGCAGTTGATGCCGTCGTCCGCGATCACGTTGTCGTTGTTCACCCACAGCCGGTCCGATCCCCCAGCGAAGGGCGCGCCGTTCACGCCGTTGGTCGTCAGCATCGCCGTGTTCTGCAGCAGCGTGATCCCGCCGCCGCCCGCGTTGCCGTTGTGCGAGCCGAAGACGATGAACACCGCGCGGAGGTCCAGCGTCTTCTCGAGCCCGTTCGTGCCCGCCCAAAACAGCCAGCGCGAGTTCACGTTCGTGTCCTGCGGCCCCCAGGTGCCGAAGTCGAGATACCTCTTGCCGCCCAGCCCCGCGTCGGCGACCACGGCCGGCTGGCGCGCCGCCTCCCCGTTCGTCGCCATCATGTACTGGTAGGCCGGACCGTCGACCGACGCCTCCCGCGCGTCGTGCCAGCGCGAGACCTTGCCTTCGCCGTCGGCGACCACATTGGTGTTGGCGTCCACCCAGAAGGCCGCCTTCTGGCGCAGCGCGGCCGGCAGCGCGGGGGGCGCGAACGCGTTGGTCAGCGCGACCGTCACCGCACCAGCCAGCACGTCCATTTGCGCCCGCGTCATGCGCGGGTTCTGCAGCGTCAGCGTGCCCGCGCCGGTTTTCCTTACCGCGTTGTCGATGAGCGGGCGCTCGTACGCGGCGGCGTTGGTCACCGCCTGATAGAAGTCGTCTTGCGACACCGCAAAGAACGGCGTTTGCGCCTGTGCGGCAGCCGCCACGCAGACCGTCACACACCCAGCGAGCAGACCTGAACGAGTTTTCACTTCTTCTCCTTTCAGAAACCACCTGTCACTCAACCGAAACCACTATCTTTCACCCTGGCGCCGCGACCGAGCGTTGAGAGCCCCGGCTCCCGCCCTGCTCCCCATCACGCCGGTCCGAACCGCAAGTTCTTTTCAAATTTCACTTTTATTTTACGACGAAACCCCGCCTTGTCGATCTGTTTTTTGCGTATCATTTTTCGACTTTTTGCGCATTGGCTTGCTTCGGGCGCCGTCGGGCGGTATAGTGCCGACATGTCTGTTCCTGGTGACAAGCCGGCCACCCCGCATGTCGTCATCCTGACGTCATCGATCGTCAAGGGGTTGCACGAGATGCTTCAGGGCGTCCTGCAGTACGCGCAGGAGCACGGGCCCTGGCGCATCTACCAGCAGGAGAACCGCCCCTGGATGTACCGGCTGCAGGACGTGAGGCAGTGGGGCTGCACCGGCATCATCGCGGCCGACCACCACTCCGTCGAGGAGGCGCGGCAAATCGCGGGACTCGGCTTGCCGGTGGTCGTCCTGCTCCAGCCGCACCCCATGCGCCGGCCCGATTATCCCCTGTATCCCTATCCCTGCGCGCTCTGGGATTCCGCCGCCATCGGTCGCATGGCCGCCGAATACTTCATCGAGCGCCGTTACACGCGGTTCGCCTTTGTCGGGCACACGGTCAGCGAGACCTACTGGTCGCTGGAGCGGGAGCAGAGCTTCCGCAGGACGCTGCGCAAGGCGGGACACCGCGACTGCCACCTCTACGGGGCGTGTTCCGAAGCGGAGCAGCGCGACTGGGCCGTCGAGCGCCCCCGCATGGAAGCGTGGCTGAAGGCGCTCCCGAAGCCCGTGGCCCTCTTCGCGCCGAACGACCGCCGCGGCAAGCAGGTGCTGGACGCCTGCGTCGACGCGGGCGTCTCCGTGCCGGACGAGGTGGCCGTGCTCGGCGTCGACAACGACGAGTGGATCTGCGAGGCCACGGTGCCGACCCTCTCCAGCGTCCAATGCGATCCCAAGCCGGCCGGCTACCGCATCGCCGAGCACCTCGACCGGCTGATGCGCGGGGCGCGACTGAAGAAAAGGGAGTACCTCGTCGGCGCGATCCGCGTGGTCACGCGCCAGTCCACCGAGTGGATGGCCATCGCGGACAAGCCGGTGGCGCGGGCGCTGACCTACATCCGCGAGGCCGCCTCGGCGCCGACGCTGCGCGTCACGGACGTGGCCCGCGTGTGCGGGCTTTCACGCCGCGCGACGGAGATCCGGTTCAAGAACGCGACGGGCCGCACGGTGCGCGAAGAGATCGAGCACGTCCGCCTCGAGCGTCTCCGCGCCCTGCTCGTCGAGTCCGACCTCACGATCGGCAAGCTGGCCCGCCGCTGCGGCTTCGAGTGCCAGACCCATCTCGGGCGCATCTTCCGCAAGCGCTTCAACACCACCATGGGGCAGTACCGCGCCGCCGCCCGGGGCGGTCCGTAACGTCCGGGCACCCGCCCACGATTCCGCCATTCCGGTCGGGTTGCGGGCTACGTCCGCATGAGGCGCGGGAGTAATCGGTTGGTGACCAGGGGGTACGCGAAGGGCATGCGTTTC
>MWBF01000420.1 GCA_002068935.1 Chloroflexi bacterium ADurb.Bin325 | reverse complement strand
AATCCTGTCAAAGAGACGTCTCCGTCGGCCCAAACACATCCCGTATCGCTTCGAGATACTTCATCCCGTGCCGCGTGTCGGGCTCGAGATAGCTGCTCTCGGTCCACTCGTTCCAGGCGTTGATGGTGAGGATGCGGTCTGCCGGCGCGCGGCCGGCCAGCCGAGCCTTCGTCAGCGCGAGCGCCTCGCGGAAGCGCTCCGGCGTGTTGTCCGCCAGCACCGCGGTGAACGGATAGTTCCACGGCAGGTAGGCGTCCGACTGGATGGTGCGCGGGCTGGAATCCCACCCCATCGTCACGTTCGGGTGATAGGGCAGGCTGAACTGCGCCTCGGCCTGATCCCAGTAGGCCAGGTAGCGGTCGCGGGCCACGTTGTAGTCGGTCTGCGGAAACTCGCGCAGCACCCCGTGATGGATCCAGACATACGATGTGATGCTGTCGAAGCCGAGATAGGTCAGCAGGTCGTTCGGATCCCTGACCATCGTCTCGCCGGGCAGCAGGCTGGCGCTCCATACCACCGCGTTCAGGTGCAGGTCGGGGAAGCCCGCGTCGCGCACGCGGCCGCGGAAGTGGGCCAGCGCATCGCGGGTGGCGTCCACGCCGCCCAGCCCCTCGCGCAGCTTCATCAGCTCGTAGATGGAGAAATAGGGGCAGCCGTCCACCAGCCAGTAGGATGGGTGGCGGAAGTAGCGCTCGATGACGTGCTCGACCACGCGATCGAACGTCGCGCGCGTCACCCGGCCGCCGTAGAGCAGCGGCGGCTTGCGGACGGTGGAGAGCCCGATGGGGTGGATGTCCACCCAGTCGTGGTTGGCCCACATCAGCCCGAACTTGAGCCGGTTGTTGGCGGCGCCGAGAAAGCCCTCGTCCAGGCTGCGCTCCAGGAACGGGCCGTCATCGTACCAGTACCAGTCGAAGATGAACGCGTCCAGGCCGTGATCCGCGGCCGCGGCAATCTTGCGCGCCATGACCTGCGGGTCGGCCTCGTCCTCGTAGCCCCACAGCGGCGTGTGCGGCTGGACATGGCCGGCGAAGCGCGGCTCGGCGCGCTTGACCAGCTCCCACTCGGTCCAGCCCGGCCCATGGACCAGGGCGTTGCGTGCATCCGCGTGATAGTTGCCGAAATAGTAGCAGGCGACGGTGTAATCGTTGGGCATGGGGTCTCCGAGAGAAATGGACGACGAGAAGCGAGTGAACAGGCGCGCTGATTGCCTGGTATCGACATAAGGCTCACGCAAAGACATAGAGGACGCAAAGAGCTTGTGTGCTGCTTTGCACGTTTAGCCGCTTTGCGTGAGCCATTCCTTACCCGTTACTCATTCCTCGTCACTCGTTACTCATCCTGTCCGACACCTCGTCAGCGGCGCGGTAGAGCGCGACGACCTTTTCGGGCGTGATCTCGGCCAGGATGTTGTGGATGTTGCAGAAGACGTAGCCGCCGTCCTGGTTGAGATAGCTCACGACCTCATGCGCCTGGCGGGCCACGTCGTCCGCGGTGCCCAGGGCCAGGGTGACCTGCGCGTTGACGCCGCCGCCCCACAGCGCGATGCGCCCGCGCGCCCGATCCTTCCACTCGCGATAGGAGCGCTTCCCGGCCGACCACTGCACCGGGTTGAGGATATCGAACCCGCTCTCGATGAACAGGTCGATCAGGTCGTAGACCGCGCCGCAGCAGTGGAGGAAGGTCTTGACGCCGGGGGCCAGCTCGTGCACGAGGTTGTTGGCGCGGCGATAGTAGGGCAGGAACAGGTTGCGGTAGACCTTGGGCGAGGCGATCAGCGTGTTCTGCGTGCCCCAGTCGTCCGCGGCCATCATGATGACGTCCACATAGGGCGCGATCTCCGGCAGCAGGGCGCGGAACCAGCCCTCGCGGTGCGCGGTGAGCAGCTCGTGATACTCGGCGATCAGATCCGGCTCGGTGATGCAGAGGATGGGGAAGATCGCCAGCCCGGCGAAGTTGCCGATGCCGATGGGCATTTGCGCGGCGCCGTTGTTGAAGAAGACGGCGCGATCCGACGACTCGCGCACGCGCCGCGCGTGCTCGCGAATCTCCTTGATGCGCTTATCGGTCAATGGCCGCCGCGCCAGTTGGGCGCGCAGCTTCTTAAGGTCGGGCTTGGGCAGCTCCTCGTTCAGGTTGAGCGGCTGCCCGCCGTGCAGCTCGTCGAAGACGTAGGACGACGGCGGCATGATCGTGTTGCCGCGGCGGATGGTGCCGTCCTCCTCGATGTGAAAGCGCGATGGATAGCGCACCGCGGCGTCCAGCCGGCCGTTGAAGTTGAAGCGCCGCCACTTGTGCGGCTCGACGAACGCGCTGGTCACGCCGTCGCAGATGGTGACGACGTCGATGCCGAGCGCATCCAGGACGTCCGGCTCCGGCAGGGCGAGCATCTGGCCCGTGTCTTCGACGCGCGTCACCCTCGGGGGCAGGCCGAGCGCCTGCACGAGCTTCGGATACGCAAAGGCGGCGATGCCGGTCGAGCGCATCCCCGCGAGGTCCTTGGGCACACGATCCGGCTGCCGATGTTCCAGCGCGGCCATCACTCGATCACGTGAGTTCATGGGAATCCTCATAGGTTGATATGGATGGTGCAACGGACGCCGGCCCTCGCCCCCGCCCCCCACAGCGCGGTGTGGGAGAGGCAGCCGGGGCGAGGGCCGGACGCGAAGCCCCATACTATGATAACACGACCGTCTGGATACCGTGAGCGCGCAGCGCAAGCGACGCGCCATCGGCGGAGATGGGCAGGGCGGCAGTCTGCCGTTCCAGCGGGTCTGCGGCAGCGATGTTGTTCACCGGCCAGCCGGGCTGCAAGAGCGCCTCCGCGGGCCGGCCGTAGGGCTCGTAGAGCCGCACGACGACGGCCGGGCCGTCCGCGGGCTGGTCCTCGGCCAGCTTGATCGCGGAGACGATGGCGGCAGCCGGGTCGCAGGATAGCCAGGCCTGTCCCGCCGCGAGCGTCCCGCCGTGCGCGGAGG
>MWBF01000419.1 GCA_002068935.1 Chloroflexi bacterium ADurb.Bin325 | reverse complement strand
AGACGCGCAGGGGGAGAGGATCAGCAGCACGCCGACAGTTGAGCTGACTTGCCAGAAATGCGTGACGTTCACGGAGCAATCGTTCCGTTGGCCGCGAGTGCGCGCGCTACAGCCACCAGGACTTGTGACCGGAGCTGTCTGCTGAGCAGGCTTCGACCGATCTCAACAGCGCGATCGGGGCTGGCATGCGCGATCCGGCAGGCGATCTCGGCCAGAACCGGCTCGACAGTGCCGGGATCGTCGATGGAGTTCAGCAGGTCGATGGCCGCATCGGGGTTCGTCGTCGCCGCCCTGAGGGCGACTTCGGCCAACCCCTCATTTCTGAGTTCCTCGCTCTCGATGGCCAGGACCGTCTCGCGCGCGCGGGCCGGGTCCAAGGCGGCAAGCGCGGCGGCCGCGTCGAGACGCGCCCGGTCAGCCGTCTCACCTTTCTGATCGCCCAGCGCGCTCAGCGCGGCCTCAGCGAGCACCCCCGCGGCCTCGACGCCTTCGCCGCGCAGTTCGGCCGCGGCCGCCGCAATCACGGCTGCGCGGTGAGGTCCGTCAGGCAACTCCTGGGCCAGCGCCAAGGCGGCATCGGGGCGCGCTGATGCCAGTGCGACGGCGAGGGCGGCAAGGGCAGTGGTCTGTCCTTGCGCCTGAGCGACCTCATCAACAAGGGGTCGTGCTGCGGCGAAATCAGTGATCGCCCACGCTGCCGCCAGTTCAACACGCGCAAGATCCGCCCCGGCATCCCTCAGCGGAATGGCGCGCACAACCCCGGCCGCCTCCCGGAAGGTCTCTGCTGCCAGGGCGGCATCGATGGGGGCGAGGGTCACCGCGAGATCACGCAGGGCGGCTGTCTTGAGCAGATCGTCATCGAGTGCGCGCGCCGCCTCAAGCGCGCCGCTCGCTAAATCCTGGGAGGATGGGTGCCCAAGTGCCGCTGCGAGCGCGGTCAGTTCGCGCAGGACAACGGTCCGCTGGAGAGGCCCCTTGAGCTCTCCCGCGATTGCCAGCGCCATCTCGAGGGTCTGGGCTGCCCGTGCCGGATCCACGGCGCTGATGCGCCGGGCGACGGATCGGAGCGCGAGCGCGCTACCCATTTCCGTACGCTCGGCGACGGCGTAATCGAGAGCGCGGGCGACGGCGTCCTCATAGCGCGTTGGGTTTCGTCCGTGCCAGACGGTGGCGATGTCGGCCATGCACAGCGCCCGGCTCTGCGGGTCCTGGGCGCGTTCAGCCGCCTTTGCGGCCTCGGCAAGCAGCCCCTCAACGGTCGTCTCTTGCGCCATCGCGGCGGACGTGGCGACCAGGGCAACCGCGAGGAAAAGCGCGCGCATGCCGACACTCCTTTCGCGCGGGAGTTCAGACCAATGAGTATGACGCGCCAGGACGCCCTGAGTTTCACCTGGCGGCGAGTGGAAAACCAGGTCACAAGGAAAAGGGGACCGGAGCAATGACCGGTCCCCTGAACGCGCGGTGACTACGAGAACATCAGACCCTGGTGAGGCTCCAGGCTGAGGTGCCCCTCTCGCGCAGTTGCGGGACAAAAGGGAGCGCAGCCGTTTCCTCATCCTCATCCTCTTCTTCGACTTCCGGAGGCGCCACCGGGGGGACCTCCGGCAGGCTGTCGACGGGCTTATTCTTCTTGAAGGTGCTCATCGGGATTTCGTACGGCGCGCCCGAGCTCGCATCACCGAGTTTCTTGAGGGAGAGCTTCGCCTGATCCTGAACGGGCACTGCGGGTTGCCCGTTGGCGAGGAGTGCACCGGCGCCGGCGCGCAAGAGGGCAACGGCCTCGCGGTCACCGATCTCGCCCAGCACCCAGGCGGCGCGCGCCCGGTTACCCACGGGGAGGTGAACGTTCGTCATGACGCCCGCCACCATAGTCAGCACCGGGTCCGGCTTCTCGTCGGTAACGTTCTCGCGCCCTTGCTTGACCAGCGCGACGCCGGCCATGTCGAAGACTTCCTCGTCGCTCTCCAGAACCTCAACCAACGCTTCGATGGCCCGCTCGTCGTCGAGGTTCGCCAGTTCAAGCACGGCCTGCTGACGGACCTTCGCATCCATCGAGTCGATGTCCTCGGACAGGCGCTCCATCGGGTCGAGAGCACAGCCGCTGAGGATGAGGAAGGCGCCGCTGACGATGGCCACAACCAGTAGCATGCTTCGGTTCGGCATGGAGTATGTCCTCCCAGTAGATCAAGAGACGGACTGTCGGGGCAGCGGCTATTCCTTGGGGACGCGCATGCCAAGCTTCCGCATGCTCGCCTTAGCGGCCTCTCGCGCCCAGTAGTAATCGTCGTCCAGAGCGTCGGTCAGGGCGGTGTTGAGCTGTTGCTTGACGGAAGCATCGGCCTTGAGCGACGCCATGGAGTGCAGGGCCGCGGCCCGCACATCTCCGACGGTATCCTTGAGAGCTGCCACCAGGGCCGAAGCAAGGCTGGCCGCACCCTGAGAATCCCGCACCTTCTTGGCGACATCTGCGCAGGCGTAGGATGCTGCAACCCGGACCTCGACGTTAGGCTCCAGGTCCGGCTTCATCGCCACGGACAGGGCGTCGATGCACTCCTGCTTCGCGATCATGCCCAGGACACGGGCGCACTCAACGCGCAACTCCCAGGTCTTGTCGGACGGCGGCGCGGGAGGCGCAACCGCAGGCGGCGGTGGTGGCGGCGGAGGTGGAGGCATCGCGGCCGCGGGAAGGCCGGGTGGGGCAGGCGGCGGCGGAGGCGGAGGCTCGACCCAGAACGAAGCGGCAGCGCGACCGCCCGCTGCACGGGACAGCTTCTCGGCATCCTCGAAGGCCTTGGTAGCCGTCTCCAGCGCGGTCTTTGCAGCGTCCACGGCTGCCTGGGCGGCAACCGGATCGAATGGTGGAGGCTCGGGCATCCCGGCGGCGGTTGGGTAGACGGTGATGCCGCCGATCTTGCCCGTGGTACCAGGCACCGGCGCCGGCTTTTTCTTCTCGGGGGCGGCGTCGGCAGGTGCGGGCGCG
>MWBF01000418.1 GCA_002068935.1 Chloroflexi bacterium ADurb.Bin325 | reverse complement strand
CCGGGGAGCTGGTGGCGCAGGCGGCCGCGGCCGGCGACCCGCTGGCGTTGGCCGTCCTGGACGAGGGCGCGGCCATGCTCGGCGCGGGGCTGGGCGGCGCGATCAACCTCGTCAACCCACAGCGGGTCGTGCTCGGCGGCGGCGTCACCAAGTCGGGCGACCGCTGGTGGCGCATCGTGCGCGAGACCGCGCGCTATCACGTCCTGCCGCAGACGCGCGTCGAAATCGTGCCCGCGGCCATGAGCGACGACGCGCCGCTCTGGGGCGCGGCCGCGCTGGCGGAAAAGCTGCTCGACCAATAAGAACCTATCCGAAAACTTGCTGAGCGCCCGGCCTCACCCCCTCGGCTCCCCCTCTCCTGACGTGCGAGCCGAAGGTTCGCACGTCAGGAGAGGGGGATGGGGGGTGAGGTAAACCGGAGCGAGTTTTCGGATAGACACTAAACACATCTTCGGGGCCACATCGGCCGAAGGCTTTCGAGAGAGATGTTCGAAATCATCAACCCCCACATCGAGCGCGGGCGCATCCGCCACGCGCTGTTCGACTTCGACGGCACCCTGTCGCTCATCCGCGAGGGCTGGCAGGGCGTGATGATCCCCATGATGGTCGAGCGGCTCCGGCAGACGCCGACCGACGAGAGCGACGCGGCGCTGACCGCGGTCGTCACCGAATTCGTGACGCGGCTGACGGGCAAGCAGACCATCTACCAGATGATGCAGCTTGCCGAGGAGGTCACGAAGCGCGGAGGCGTCGCGGAGGATCCGCTGGCCTACAAGCGTCAGTACCTCGACCGGCTGTGGGAGCGCATCGCGCACCGCGTCGCGGGGCTGAAGGCCGGGCGGCTGGACCCCGACGAGATGATGGTGCCCGGCGGCCGCGCCATGCTGGACGCGCTGAAGGCGCGCGGGGTGGCCTGCTATCTGGCCTCCGGCACGGACGAGGCCTACGTCCTCGACGAGGCCGCCGCGCTCGGCCTGACGGATTATTTCGCAGCCGGCGGCATCTACGGCGCGCAGGACGACTATCTGCGCTTCTCGAAGAAGCTGCTGATCGAGCGCATCATCCGCGAACACGGGCTGCACGGGCCAGAATTCGTCGCGTTCGGCGACGGCTTCGTCGAAATCGAGGACACCAAGCGCGTCGGCGGCATCGCGGTGGGCGTCGCATCGGACGAGGTCAACCGGACGGGCGTCGACGCGTGGAAGCGCACCCGCCTGATCGAGGCGGGCGCGGATCTCATCATACCGGACTTCCGCGAGACCGCCGGGCTGGCGGCCTATCTGTTCAAGGAGTGAGCTATGCCTTATCCGATGTTCGACCGCTCCCGCCTGCACGTCCGACCGCTGGCCGAGCGGGTCCACGATATGACGCTGGCGGACATATTGCCGCTCGACCATCCGGGCGAGCCGTATGACCACCCCAACCTGACGCAGGTGGCCGAGCGCATCCGCCGCGCGCGGGCCCAGGATCGGCCGGTCATCCTGCTGATGGGCGCGCACGTCATCAAGGCGGGGCTGTCGCGCTTCGTCATCGACCTGATGGCGCGCGGGATCATCACGCACATCGGCATGAACGGCGCGGGGCCGATCCACGATTACGAGCTGGCGCTGGTCGGCGGATCCACCGAGAGCGTCGCGCGCTACATCAGCGAGGGCCAGTTCGGGCTCTGGCAGGAGACGGGCCGCATCAACGACATCGTCGCGGCGGGCGTGGCCGATGGGCTGGGGTATGGCGAGGCAATGGGCCGGGCCATCGCGGAGGGGGATTATCCGCACAAGGAGATCAGCGTGCTGGCCGCGAGCCACCGGCTGCGCGTGCCCGTGACCGTCCACATCGGCGTCGGCCAGGACATCATCCACGAGCACCCCAACTGTAGCGGGGCCGCGCTCGGCGAGGCCTCCTACCGCGACTTCCTGATCTTCACACAGGCCATCACCGGGCTGGAGGGCGGCGTGATGCTGAACTACGGGACCGCGGTCATGGGGCCGGAGGTGTATCTCAAGGCGCTGGCGATGGCGCGCAACGTGGCGCACCAGGAGGGCCGGCGCATCGCGCACTTCACGACCGCGGTGTTCGACCTGCTAGATCTGGGCGAGGATCTGGCTCACGAGGCCCCCAAGACGGATGCGCGCTACTACTATCGGCCCTACAAGACCATTTTGGTCCGCACGGTGCATGACGGCGGCGAGAGCTTCTACATCCGCGGCCCGCATCGCGGGACGCTGCCCGCGCTGTATCGGATGGTGACAGCCCCATGAATCTCGAACGTCTCGACGCCCTGCTCGCCCGCTTTCCCGAACTGACCATCCTCGTCATCGGGGACTTCTTTCTCGACAAATATCTGCTGATCGACCGGAGCCGCGCCGAGGTCTCGCTGGAGACCGGGCTGGAGGCGCACCAGGTCGTCGAGGTGCGCGCCAGCCCCGGCGCGGCCGGCACGGTCGCCTCCAACCTGCGCGCGCTGGGGGTCAACGTCGTCGCGGTGAGCGTGGTGGGGGACGACGGCGAGGGGTTCGAGCTGCTGCGCGGGCTGGACGCTCGCGGGGTGGACGTGGCCGGGCTGGTCATCCGGCCCGACCGCTTCACGCCCACCTACACCAAGCCGATGCTGCGCGAGGCGGACGGCCGCGAGCACGAGATCAACCGGCTCGACATCAAGAACCGGACGCCGCTGCCGGAGGATGCGGAGGGCGAGGTCATCCGCCGGCTGCGCGGGCTGATGCCGCAGGTGCACGGGGTCATCATCGCGGACCAGGTGACGGAGGAGGATTGCGGCGTCATCACGGAGAACGTCCGCGAGGAGCTGATGACGCTGGCGCAGACCTATCCGATGGTGGCGTTCACCGCGGACTCGCGGGCACGCATCGGGCTGTATCACGACATCATCCTCAAGCCGAACGCGCGCGAGGCGCTGCTGGCCGTCGGCCAGCCGGTCACGGCCGACCCCGACCCCGTGGCCGATCGGGCGCAGATCGAGGCCGCGGGCCAGC
>MWBF01000417.1 GCA_002068935.1 Chloroflexi bacterium ADurb.Bin325 | reverse complement strand
TAGGTTCTAAGGCTGGCGGATCCTCGCGTGATCCGCCAGCCTTGGCGCGTTTAGCGGCCGCCGTCAGCCCGCGCCAGAGCCCAGCGCGATGGTCTTGAGCTGCCAGCTACAAAGGGCGAGCACTCGCCCTGCAAACCTGCAACCGAGCTCCCGCGCCTACTGCCAGGCCTTGACCGCGGCTCATCCTGCTGTGCGGCGGCGGCCCGGCCGCCGCGGGAGATGCAATGATGGCGTAGCCCTCGATAACAGCGGTGGCCGGCGCTATGCCGGCCACCGGGCGATAGACGCGGCCGGCGATCTCTTACGGGGCCGGCGCGGAGAGCATGGACAGGGTCGCGGCGTAGAGCGGGTCGTCGGGCGCGAGCGCGGCCGCGCTGGCCACATCGGCCCGCACGCGCGGGTCGGCGGGCTCGGCCAGATAGCGGCCCCAGGCGCGCAGGAAGTAGGCCGGGGCCAGCTCGGGCTGCACGGCCAGCGCGGCGTCGGCGCTGCTCGACAGATAGCCGCTCAGCTCGCCTACCCAATCCTCGGCAGCCGTGCCGACCACCAGCGGCGAACCGGCGCCGAAGATCTCGGCGGGGCTGTAGGCGCGCATCAGGTCGACCGCGGCCGCGTAGTCGCCGTAGAAGACCTGGCTCAGCAGCGGGTAGGCGCTCTGCTCGGCCGCGGCCAGCAGCGCGGCGTGGTTCAGCCGGATCAGCGCCCGGTTCCAGCGCAGGGTGCCGCTCGCTGCGGGCGGATCGTCATCGCCGGCCAACGCTGCCGCTTCATCGATCTTGGCCAGCGCCGCGGGCCACAGCCCGGCCCGGGCCAACGCCACCGCCTGGCTGTTGGCCTCGTCGGGCGGCGTGCCCCGCTGCCCCATCAGAAGCGCGGAGATCTCCACCGGGACCAGCTCGCCGCCCAGCCAGGTGTAGACCTGGAAATAGGGATGGCGCACGCCGCAGGCGTAACAGAAGATGTACGGCTCCGTGGCGTCCAGGACCACGTCGTTCTGGCCGTCGTCGTTCACATCGGCGATGAAGCCGGCCCCGGGGCTGGCGGACGAGCCGACCAGTTCCATCTTCAGGGCCGTCCCGTCGAAGCTCAACAGTTGGAAGACGCCGCTGTGCGCGCCGACGCCGCCGTCGACCGTCAGCCAGATGTGATCCGGCTCGATGGCTGCCTGCCGCACGCCGCCCGTGGCGATGAAGTCGGGCAGCGGCTCCATCAGCAGCGAGTCGTCGCCGGGCGGGGTGTCCAGGTCGATGCGCGCCAGCTCGCGCCAGCCGTCGTCATCCCGGGTGAAGATGGCCACGAAGTGCGACAGGAGCGGGGTGTGATCGTAATTGCGCATGCCGGTGCTGTAGACGGCCCAGAGCGGCGGGCTGCTCGCGGGCGCAACCAGCGGCAACACGGCCGGGCCGTCGGAGAAGGCGTCGTCGCCGAGCTGCGCCTGGATCTGGGCCAGCAGGTCATCGACGGCGACCTCGGGCGCGGGGACGCCGAGCAGCGCCGACAGCGGGTTCGCCTGCGCAGGCCGGCAATCGCCGCGGAAGAAGGCCCACTCGTCGCACTGGCTGCCGTCGGGGAATACGCAGACGCCGGACCGGTTGCCGGCCTGGTCGGCGACGATCTTCGACTCGCCTCCCTGCTGGACGCAGAAGGCCGCAGCCGGATTGGCCACCGACACCAAGATGGGAGTCTCATCCTGGGCGTCCGAACCGGGCTGGCCCGGCTGGCACTCGCCGCGGAAGAAGGCCCACTCCTCGCATTCGCTGTCGTCGGCGAACACGCAGACGCCGAACTGGCCGCCGTCAGCCGCGGTGCGGATCTCCAGCCGTCCGCCCTGCTCCTCGCAGTAGACCGAGGCCGGGTTGGCCAGCGCGACCTGGCCCTCCCCGTCGCCGGTCGGCTCCGGCCCAGGCGCGGCCGGCGGCAGCAGCGGTGTGCAGGCTGTCAGGATCAACGCGGACAGCAGGATCAATGAGATTGTTATCTTGGCTTTCACAGGTTCTCACCTCACTTTGCAGGATCGTGACTTCGCGTATCAGACGCCCGGCCATCGGGCCCGGTTCCCCGATATCGCGCCTTCGATCCGCCAGTATATCACCGCCCAAAACCGCCGCCAATGTTTGACCTCGTCGACAAGAATTTCAAAAAGCTTCCCATAAGCGAGATGGAGCATCCTGAGCGGGTTGTCCGGCTCGACGTGGCTGACGACGAAAGGCCAGTCGAAGGAGCGGGTGTGAGGGCCGCCCCTTCGACTGCGTGCGTCGCTGCGCGACGCCCTCCGCTCAGGGCGCTTCCATAATACTCATATTAAAAATTCCTAACATTGAAGTACTTGACACGCAACCTCCCGATGTTATATATTGTAGGAGTCCACTGCCTCTTCGCTCCAACCATCAGCTCAGCGGCCGTCTAGGGGAGCAGATCCCCTGGATCAAGTGACTGGCGCGCTCCATCCAGGCTCGGATCGGGAGCGCTCAAGGAGGGATGATGCACATGCGACGCAAACAGAGCCTTTACCTGCTGGCTATCGTGGCCTTGTTAGTCTCGATGCTGCCGCTCAGCGCGGCCGCGCAGGGGGCGTTCCCCGCAGCGTTCCAACGTACAGAATCCGTTGCCTCCACCTATAGGATGCCGAATGCCGTCGGTCAGGCCCTTTCCAGCGAGGGCAGGCCCAACGCTACGGGCGACTCGCCCAACGCGCTCTCCAACACCATTTCGATCACGGGTGCAGCCGCGACGTCAGCCGGGCAGAGCGCCGTTCAGCCGGCGCAGAGCCCGGCAGCTTTGATCAACGATGGCAGCTTCGAGAACGGCCCGCCGCCGGCCTCCGCCTGGACCGAGGTGACCGATACCGGCTGTGAGTGGATCGGCGACTGGAGCGGCGTCTGGGGTGCGGCGGCCAAGGACGGTACGATGGACTTCTGGGGCGCCGGCTACTGCGGCGGTACGCCGACCTCCAGCTCGGTGTCCCAGGCCGGCATCGCGGTGCTCGGCTGCAACAT
>MWBF01000416.1 GCA_002068935.1 Chloroflexi bacterium ADurb.Bin325 | reverse complement strand
TTTCCCCGCCGACGGCGATCTCATCTTCGGAGGCCAGGTCGTCGGCCGGGCCGGGCGGCCCTCCCAGGGGTCGGTCGATCGGTGCAGAGACGGTCATATCATCGCTCCAGTCGGATGCGTGGATCAACCCAGGCGAGCAGGATGTCCGAGATCAACGTGCCCACCACGGTCAGCGCGCTCAACAGCAGCAGGAAGCTGCCGGCCAGATACATATCCTGCGAGGTCAGCGCACGCAACTGCATCGGGCCGGTCGTCTGAAGGCTCAGCACCACCGAGATGAGCGTGGCGCCCGAAATGAGGTTCGCCAGCGACCAGCCGACGGTGCTGAAGAAAGGATTCAGCGCGACTCGCACCGGATATTTCCAGATGAGCTTGAGCTCGTTCATGCCCTTGGCCCGCGCCAGCTCGACATACGGCTTGTTCAGCTCGTCGAGCAGGTTGGCCCGCGTGGTGCGGATGCCGGCGGCCGTCCCCTCGACGGCCAGAATGATCACCGGGATCCACAGATGTTTCAGCATATCCAGCACCCGCCCCAGGCTCCACGGCGCATTGATGTACTCCTGCGAGAAGAGCCCGCCCACGTTCATCTGGAGCTGGGTCTGGGCGAAGTACATCACGATCAGCGCGAGGAGAAAGCCCGGCACGCCGACGCCGATGAAGCTGATCACGGAGAGGATATAATCGAGGATCGAATACTGATGGGTCGCGGAATAGACCCCGACCGGTATGGCGATGAACCAGCCGACCAGGAGCGATACGAACGAGAGGATCACCGTCAGGAGCAGGCGCTCGCCGATGAGATCCTTGACGGGCTTCTGCCATTCGAAGGACTGGCCCCAGTCCCCGCGCAGGATAATGCCGCTCATCCACTTGGCATATTGCACATAGACGGGCTGCCCCAAGCCATAGCGCTCCCGCATCGAATCCAACTGTTCCTGGTCGATGTTCTCGCCCATCGTGCGCAACTGCGCCACGTATGAGGTCAGATAGTCGCCGGGCGGCAGTTGGATGGCGACGAACGAGATGATCGAGATCAGAAACAGCGTCGGAATCATGATGAGAACCCGACGGACGATATAGGCAAACATGGGCAGCCTCCCGCAGGCGGCGACGGAAGAAGGAAGATGAAAGATGGAAGATAGAAGATTCTTCCGCCCTTCTATCTTCCTTCTTCCGTCTGCAATCCGCTACATGGTGTGCTTGGACGGATCGTCCCAGTAGTACGTCTCGCTCTGGCAGAACTGCTCGTCGCCGGTGGTGTCGTCGTTCGGCATGCCGGCCGGGTAGCCCATGAAGCCGTTCTTGACGACGGTCGGCGTGGGCTGCTCGCCCAGGATGCCGATCATCGGAAGCTGTTCCGCCCAGATGTCCAGGATCTTCTTGAAGGCCGCGGTCTGCTTATCGGGATCCACCTCGACGACGATCTCGTCGTCCCAGATCTTCCAGATGTCCCAGATCCAGTGGCCCGCCGGCGGCTCGATCGCGGCGGGGTTGGTCGGGTCGGTGTAGAACAGGCCCCAGCCAGGGCACCACGGCCGGTCGATCCCGACGCCGCGGAAGATGATCGCCTCCGGCACCAGCGGCAGCACCGTGCGGTCGCCGCCCCACCAGGCCGCCTCGATCTCGTTGGCCTCGTAGTGCTGGGTGTAGAGCGCCCGCTCGGAGTACTTGTAGGCGGCATTGATGCCGATCTTCTTCAGATAGCCGCTCACCAGCAGGACCGCATCCTCCGTGGGCGTGCCGGTCTGGTCGGTGCCCTCGATGATGAAGCTGATCGGGCCGCTGCCGTCCTTGAAGAGGCGGAAGCCCTGCGCATCCTTCTCGGTATAGCCGGCCTCGTCCATCAACTGGTTCGCCAGGTCGGGGTCGTACTCGATCCAGCTCTTCTCGGCCTTCTCGTAATACTGCGGCGACATGGGCAGCGGGCTGTACTGCCGCGGCTTGAGCATGCCGTTGAAGACCAGCTCGTTGACCTCCTCGCGGTTGATCGCCGCGGACATGGCCTGGCGCACCTTGAGGTTGTTGAACAGCTCGTTCAACTGCGGGTTCTTGCAGCTATGGTTGACCTGCATCGCCACGTGGCCCGCGTTGATGCTCAGCTTCGTTGTGTAGTCGCCCTTCTCCTCGCCGCTCTTGTAGAGCGCCAGGTTCGCCAGGCTCAGGTGGCGGTACTGCATGTCGATCTCGCCGTTGGTCAGCCACAGGTTGAGCACCTCGGGCGACTCGAACAGGCGGTGCGTGACCGTGTCGATGTAGGGCAACTGCTTGCCTTCGGGGTCCACCGCAAAGAAATAGGGGTTGCGCTCCATGACGAACAGTTCGGTGGAGAGCTCGCCCTTGCCCAGCCACGGGCCCAGCACGGGCTTGTTGGGGTTGAGATGCCACATCGACTTGTAATCGACATAGTAGCGCTCCCAGCTGTCGTAGCCCCGCTCCTTGATCTCGGCGTCGATCGCGGCCTTGTCGGTGGTCGTGTCCTCGTGGAACTGCATCATGTACTTGCTGGGGGTCATCGGCCCGCCGGTGCCGCCGCGCGTATTGTAGTAGATCAGCATCGGCTTGGGCTTGGTGAAGGTGAACTTGGCCGTGTACTTGTCCACCGCGGAGAACTCGACGGGCGTCGCGGCGTCCGAGCGCCACACGGTCGGCAGGCCGGGGGTGATCTTCTTGTTCAGCAGCTCATGGTCGTACCAGAACGCAAAGTCGTCCGTAGTGAACTCGGAGCCGTCGGACCACTTGGTGCCCTCGCGCAGCTTGATCGTCCACTCGCGGCCGTCGTCCGAGACCTGCCAGGATTCCATCAGACGGGGCTGCAAATTGAGGTTCTTGTCGAACCAGGCCCAGTTGCGATCCACCAGCTTGGTCGGCCCCCAGCGGTCGGACACGCCGCTGAAGCCGCGGCGCCAGTTGCCGCCATAGTTGCCGATGCCCTCGTAGCTCTCCATGATGGCCGGGTTGATCGGCAGGCGCTCATCGACCGGCGGCAGCTTGCCGGCCTGGACCAGA
>MWBF01000415.1 GCA_002068935.1 Chloroflexi bacterium ADurb.Bin325 | reverse complement strand
GCGTCGCGCAGCGACGCCCGCAGTCGAAGGGGCGGCCCTCACGTCCGCTCCTTCGACTGGCCTTTCGTCGTCGGCCGCGTCGAGCCGGACAACCCGCTCAGGATGCTCCGTCTCACTCATGAGAAGCTTATGGAAGCGCCCTGAGCGCAGGGCGTCGCTACGCGACGCACGCAGTGCGGGCGCAGTCGAAGGGGCGGCCATTTTCGGGTTAGGGTGAGGACAGGGGCAGGGGGCGGTAGCGGCCGGCCCGCGGCCTCGCGCAAAATTAGCTCATCCTCCCCGATCCTGCTATAATCATCATTTGTCTGCTGCGCTCGCTACGACTGAGGCGTCCATCGCTCGCCTTTCCCCGCCAGCCCCCAACGCACGCGCGCAGCACGCACACCACACGGAGGCATACGGTTGGAGCAGAGCCACCCGATCATACAGTGCAGCGTGGGCGTGACGGCCTACAACGAGGAGGCCAACATCGGACGCCTGCTGGACGCGCTGTTGGCCCAACACCTGCACGAAGTCGCCATCGCCGAGATCATCGTCGTCGCCAGCGGCTGCACCGACCAGACGGTTCCCATCGTCGAGTCCTATGCGGCGCGCAATCCCCAGGTCCGGCTCTTCGTGCAGCCCAGGCGGGAGGGCAAGACCGCGGCCATCAACGTCTTCCTCGCCAACGCGCGCACCGACATCTGCGTGCTGGAGAGCGGCGATACGCTGCCCCACGAGGACGCGGTCGAGCATCTCGTCCGCATGTTCCGCGACCCGAACGTCGGCATGGCCGGCGCGCACAAGATCCCCGTCAACACGCCCGACCATCTCGTCGGCCTGTTCACCCACCTGCGGCTGCGCCTGGAACACCAGCTCTGCCTGGAGATTCCCCGCCTGGGCGAGATGATCGCGTTTCGCCGGGTGTTCGACCGCATCCCGCCCGATGTGGCGATGGACGAGGCGTTCGTCGAGGCGCTGGTCGTCCAGCGGGGCTTGCAGGTGCGCTATGCGCCCGATGCGGTCGTCTACAACACCGGGCCGGACAACATCCAGGACTTCGTGCGCCAGCGCCGGCGCAACCACGCCGGGCATCTCTACCTCAAGTCCAAATACGGCTATGCCGTCTCCAGCATCCAGAACACCCGCGTGGCGAAGGTGGCGTTGAAGGAGATCTGGGGCGCGCTCCGCCTGGTCTGGACGCTGGGCCTGCTCGCGGTGCTGGAGGTCTGGGCGCGCATCCTGGGCTGGTATGACTTCGCCATCAAGAAGGATCGCCACGTCATCTGGGACATGGCCTGGTCACAGAAGGCGGATGTCGAGGCCGAGCGCGCGCAGACCGCGGCCGAGGACGATGTCCGGCCGGCCGCGATCGTGCGAAAGGCCTGAGCGTGCGCGAACGGCTCTTCACCGTCCTCAAGATCCTCTTCAGCCTGGCCCTGGTGGCGCTCGCCTTCATCCTGGTGGACATACGCCGCGTGGCCGCGCAGCTGGCGAACGCGCGGCCCGGCTATTTCGTGCTGGCGCTGGTGTTCTATCTCATCGCCATCGCGGTCAACGGCGCTAAATGGCAGGTGCTGCTGCGCGCCCAGGGCATTCGCGTGCCGTACCGCGCGGTGCTGCGCTTCATGTTCGTGGGCTTCTTCTTCAACAACTTCCTGCCGATGCTGGGCGGCGACGTGATGCGCGGGTTCAGCCTGGCGCGCTACACCGACCGCACCGCGGGCGCCGCGGTCTCGGTCGTCGTGGATCGCATCATCGGCCTGATCGCCTACATGAGCAGCGCGGTGCTGGCCGCGTTCATCACGGTCATCCTCCTGCGCCGGCAGGATCTCCAGTGGCTGGAGGGGGTGGCGCTGGCGGCCTTCTCCGCGCTGGCGCTGGGGCTCGCCGTCCTGCTCAGCCGCCGGCTGCGCATGCTCATCAGCCGGGTGTTCGCCTGGCGCTGGCTCAACCCCCTGGCCGGCACGTGGAAGCGCGTCTCCGATGCCTTCAACGCCTACCGCTTCCGCGCCGATGCGCTGGCGCTGGCCTTCCTGGTGGCGCTGCTGGGCATCCTGTTCACGACCCTGGTCAACTGGCTGCTGTCGCAGTCCATGGGCGGGCTGATGTGGCTGCCGTACATCTTCCTCCTGAACCCGCTGATCGCGCTGTTGCAAACCGTGCCCATCTCGGTCGGCGGAGGCCTGGGGGTCAACCAGGCCGCGTACCCCTTCTTCTTCGGACTGGTCGGCGTGCCCGTGGATCATGCGGTGGCCGTCTCGCTGCTGATGCAGGCGGTCGTCTTTTTGGGCAGCCTGCCCGGCGGCTTCCTCTGGTTCCAGGGCCGCGCCCGGCGGCCGGCACACGAAACCGCAAAGTAAGATTCCTCGATAAGGAGAGTAAAACATGACTGAGCCGCGGGTTGCACCCTATGGCAGTTGGAAGTCACCCATTACGTCCGATCTGATCGTGGCCGGCAGCGTCCGCCTGGGCCAGGTCGCGTTGGACGGGTCGGACGTGTACTGGCTGGAGGGCCGGCCGGCGGAGCGCGGCCGCTCGGTGCTCGTGCGGCAGCGGGCCGACGGCACGCGCGAGGACGTCACCCCCGCGCCCTTCAACGTCCGCACGCGCGTGCATGAATACGGCGGCGGCGAATATCTGGTGGATCGCGGCGAGGTCTTCTTCGTCAACTTCGCCGACCAGCGCGTCTACGCCGTGCGCGACGGCGGCGCGGCGCAGCCGATCACGCCGGAGCTGGCGCTGCGCTACGCCGACTTCGCGCTGGATCGCGGTCGCGGCCGGCTGGTGTGCGTGCGCGAGGATCATACGATCGCGGGCCGCGAGGCGGTCAACACCATCGTCAGCCTGAGCGCCGACGGCGATGCCGCGGGCGGCCGTGTGCTCGTCGCGGGCAACGACTTCTACGCCACCCCGCGGCTGAGCCCGGACGGCGCGCGGCTGGCCTGGCTGACCTGGCGTCACCCGAACATGCCGTGGGACGGCTGCGAGCTGTGGGTCGGCGAGCTGGATGCGGCGGGCGACGTGCGCGCCGCGCAGCTCGTG
>MWBF01000414.1 GCA_002068935.1 Chloroflexi bacterium ADurb.Bin325 | reverse complement strand
CATCGAGGGTATGGTGCCCAACCCGCTGGCCGTGCCCACAGGATGTCCCTTCCATCCGCGCTGCCCGGAAGCCATCGCTGGAGTATGCGACACACAGCTCCCGGCAGACATACAGCTCGGCGACAGACATATGGTTGCCTGCCACCTCTACGACGAGAGGCATAGAACATGATTCCGGCATCGGGCCAGGATATCCTATCGTACCAGGGCGCGGATAAGGCCGACCTGCTGCTGCGCGTCGCCGGGCTGCAGAAGCACTTCCCCATCCTCAAAGGCTTCATGCGACGGGAGGCCGGCCGCGTGCGCGCGGTGGATGGTGTAGACTTCTACATCAAGGAAGGGGAGACGTTCGGGCTGGTCGGAGAGAGCGGCTGCGGCAAGACCACGACCGGCCGCTGCGTACTGCGCGCCATCGAGCCGACCGCAGGCGAGATCCATTTCAAGGATCCGGAGCTCGGTTGGGTGGACGTCCGCTCGCTGGACGAGCGCCAGCTTGCCGTATTCCGCCGGCACACCCAGATGATCTTCCAGGATCCTTACTCGTCGCTCAACCCGCGCATGACGCTGCTCGACTTGATCGGCGAGCCGCTCATCAACAACGGCATCCGCGGACAGGAACGCACCGATCGGGTCGCACGGCTGCTGGAGATGGTGGGTCTGCGCCCCGAATACATCCACCGCTATCCGCACGCCTTCTCCGGCGGCCAGCGTCAGCGCATCGGCATTGCCCGCGCGCTGGCGCTCAACCCCCGGCTGGTCGTCTGCGATGAGCCGGTGTCCGCGCTTGACGTCTCCATCCAGGCACAGACGCTCAACCTGCTCCAGGACCTCCAGGAACAGTTCGGGCTAACCTACTTGTTTGTCGCGCACCAGCTCAATGTGGTGGAGCATGTCTGTGACCGAGTGGCGGTCATGTACGTCGGCAAGCTCGTGGAGATGAGCGAGACCGAGGAACTGTTTCACTGGCCGCTCCACCCGTATACCGAAGCGTTGATGGGCGCAGTGCCCAGGCCCGACCCGCGGCTGCGCGCGGAGCGGACGGTGCTTGAGGGCGAGGTTGCCAACCCGGCCAACCCGCCGTCCGGCTGTTACTTCCACCCGCGCTGCCGTTATGCGGTCGAACGTTGTAAGGTCGAGGAGCCGGCGCTGCGCGCGATCAAGCCGGGTCACTATGTCAAATGTCACCGCGCCGAGGAGCTAACCTTGCGGGGCCTGGAGGCCCCCATGCAATGAAGCAACCCAATATCGTCTTCGTCTTTGCCGATCAGTGGCGTGGGCAGGCGACGGGCTATGCGGGCGATCCCAACGTCCTCACTCCGCACATCGACCGGCTGGCCAGCGAGAGTTTAAACCTGCGCAACACCATCTCGACCTGCCCAGTCTGCACGCCGTATCGCGGTAGCTTGCTCACTGGTCAGTACCCGCTGACACACGGCCTGTTCGTCAACGACGTGCCGCTCGATCCTGACGCGGTGACGATGGGCAAGCTATTTGCGAGAGCCGGCTATGACACGGCCTACATCGGCAAGTGGCACGTGGACGGCCACGGCCGCACGGCGTACATCCCGCCGGAACGCCGTCAGGGATTCCAGTTTTGGCGCGCGCTGGAGTGCACCCATCACTACAACCACTCGGCCTATTACACGGCCGACCCCGACGGTTCAGATTCCGATATGCCGAGATTTTGGGAGGGCTACGACGCCATCGCGCAGACGCGCGAGGCGCAGCGCTACATCCGGACACACGATCGGAACAAACCCTTCCTGCTTGTGCTCTCGTGGGGGCCACCCCACAATCCCTATGGCACCGCGCCGGGAGCCTTCCGCGAGCTATATGCCGCAGAGAGGATTCAGCTGCGCCCCAATGTGCCGCTGCCGCTTTCCATGTTCGTGCCGCATGCGCTGGCCGGCTACTATGCGCATTGCACCGTGCTCGATGCATGCGTCGGCGACTTGTTGGCGACACTCGACGAGCAGGGCCTGGCGGAGGACACCATCTTTGTGTTCACCGCGGACCATGGCGACGCGGTCGGTTGTCAGGGCCATGGCAATAAGCAGGCGCCGTGGGAGGAATCCATCCTGGTGCCCGCGCTGCTGCGCTATCCCGCGCGCTTCGGCCGACAGCCTCGCGTGCTGGATGCAGTCATCGGCACGCCCGATATCTTGCCCACGCTGCTTGGCCTCACCGGCCTGCCTATCCCGCGCTCGATCGAGGGGCTGGACTTTTCCGGCTATCTCGACGGCGGCCCAGATCCGTCGGACGGAGCCGCGCTGATTGCCTGCTATCACCCCATCGCGGACTGGTGGCACGGCCTGGGTGGACGGGAATACCGGGGCCTGCGCACCGCGCGATACACCTATGTACGCTCGCTCGATGGTCCCTGGCTGCTGTTCGACAACCAGGCTGACCCGTACCAGCTCGACAACCTGGTGGACAGGCCGGAGCACGCAGGGCTATTATGCGAGCTGGATGCCTGGTTGCAACGCCGGTTGGACGACCAGGGCGACGCATTTCTGCCCGGCGTCGAGCTGTGTCGTCGCTGGGGCTACTCCCTGGACCGGATGGAGACCGTGCCCATCCCGCCGAGCACGCTGCCATGGCACCCTTGAACGTCGTCCTGATCGAGGCCGATCAGCTCAGCGCGCGGTGGCTGGGCTGCTACGGCAACGCGGCCGCGCACACCCCGCACATCGACGCGCTGGCCGCAGAAGGCGTGCGGTTCGAGCACTGCTATGCGAACCTGCCGGTCTGCATGCCGAGCCGCGCATCCACGATGACCGGCCGCAGCGCGCAGCACCACGGCGTCTTCTTCAACGGCTGGGAACTGGGCCTCGACCTGCCGACCTACCCGCAGGTGCTCCGGGCCGCGGGCGTGCAAACCTTCGGCGTCGGGAAGTTCCACCTGGAGAATCACTTCCGCAGCGCGCACAACGACGTCCTGAAGTACGGGTTCGACCGGGCGGAGACGACCGAGGACATCCGCGCCGGCGAGTGGCTAGACTGGGTCGCGGCCGAGCATCCCGAATACTACGAG
>MWBF01000413.1 GCA_002068935.1 Chloroflexi bacterium ADurb.Bin325 | reverse complement strand
GGGCTCGAGTGGTCGGCGGGTTTTCCGCTGCCGCCGCAGGAGGACGGGCGCGCGGCGCTCGGCGTGGGCGCGCCGTTCTACGGCGAGCACAACGGCCACGCGCTGCTGGCGGGAGGCTCGAACTTTCCGGACGCGCCGCTGATCGAGGGCGGAAAGAAACGCTACTATTCCGATATTTACGCGCTGCCGCCGGGCAGCACGAACTGGGTGCGCGCCGGGCACCTGTCGCGGCCGGCCGCCGAGGGAATGTCCGCCACCACGCCGCGCGGCGTGGTGTGCGTGGGCGGCGTGAGTGGGACGCGGCGCTGCGCCGGGCGGTCGAGACGCCCCTGCCCGATTTCCCGTGCGGCGTGAGCCTGGGCTCGGCCGCGGCCAAGGACAACCGCGTGTACGTGGCGGGCGGCAGCTATGCGGCAGACTTGCCGAGCGATGTCTGGACGCTCGACCTTGAGGCGCCGCAGCGGGGCTGGCGACCCCTGCCCGCGCTGCCCGGGCCGAAGGGCCGGTCGCTGCCCGTGGCCTTCGTGCAGAACGGGGACCAGAAGAAGACGCTGCTGTATGTGATCGGCGGGTACGCGAAGAAGGCGGCTTCCTCGGACAAGGCCGCGGAAGCCTACACGCTGTCCGACGGCTTCGCGTACGATCTGCAACAGCCCGCGGCCTCGGGCCGCTGGCGGCCGATATCGCCGGCTGTGGTCGGAGGCCGGAGACCAGAGGTCGGCGATCAGAGATCCGACCTCCGACCCCCGGCCTCCGACCTCCGGCCTCCGGCCTCCGGCGCGTGGCCCCTGCTCGGGGCGCGCTGCGTGACGGTCGGCGACCAGCACGCGCTGGTCTTCGGCGGGCCCGACGCGGCGGCCTACGACGACAACCAGCGCAAGATGGCGACGCTGACCGGCGCGGCGCGGGAGGCGCAGCGCATCGCCTACCTGTCGGTCACGCCGGAGCGCAACCGCTGGAACCGGCAGGCGCTGGTGTACCACACGGTGACGGACCGCTGGTTCTCGCTGGGCGAGGTGCCGTTTCCCCCGACGGTTGTGGGCGCTGCGATCCGGCGCGCGGACGGCAGCGTCCTGCTCGCATCCGGCGAGGTCCAGCCCGGCGTCCGCACGCCGGTCTGCGCGGTCGGAAGGTTCGTCCAGCACCGCACGTTCCATTGGCTCAACTGGGTCGTGATGGCCCTCTACTTCGGCGGGCTGGCGGGCATGGGCTGGTGGTTCATGCGCAAGAAGAAGAGCGCCGACGACTATTTCAAGGGCGGCGGGCGCATCCCGTGGTGGGCGGCGGGCGTCAGCATCTTCGCGGCGATGTTCAGCTCGATCTCCTTTCTCGCCGTGCCCGCGCTGGCCTACATGTCGGACTGGAGGTACGCGCCCAAAAGCGCGTGCATCGCCCTGATTCCGCCGCTGGTGATCGGTTGCTATCTGCCCTTCTTCAGGAAGTTGAAGCTGACCTGCGCCTACGAATATCTGGAACTGCGCTTCAACCTCGCGTGCCGGCTGTTCGCGAGCCTGGCGTTCAACCTCTTCATGGTGGCCTATCTGCCGGCGCTGGCGGTGGCGGCTGCGACGGGCGCGGACGTGAACGCCTGCATCGTCGTCGTGAGCCTGCTGACGATCCTGTACTGCGCGTTCGGCGGGATCGAGGCGGTGATCTGGAGCGACGTGGTGCAAACCGTCGTTCTGTTCGGCGGGGCCCTGTTGATTCTCGTGTTGCTGATCTCCGGAACGGACAGCGGCGTGGCCGGAGCGGTTCAGACCGCGGGCCTGGCGAATAAACTCAAACTTCTTGATTTTGCGCTCGACCCCTCTCGGCCCGTTATTTGGGTGGTGCTGCTCAGCGGGTACGTCGAGTGCCTGATCTCGTACACCAGCGACCAGTGCGTGATCCAGCGCTACATGACGACCAAGAATGCGAAGGAGGCGGGCCGCGGTTTATGGCTGACCGTTCCGCTCTCGCTTGTGGCCACAGTCGTTTTTTTCAGCATCGGGACGGCGCTGTACACGTTTTACAGGAGCCAGCCCGAGCGGCTGGCTGTGACGATGCCCAAGGCCGACTCGATCCTGCCCACGTTCATAGCGAATGACCTGCCCATGGGGGTCGCCGGACTTGTGCTGGCGGGGCTGTTCGCCGCGACGATCACGACGCTGGCCGCGAACCTCAACTCGTCGGCCACGTCGATCACGAACGACTTCTTTGTGCGTCTCCGGAAAGGGACGGAGGATCGCGCGCAAGTCCGTTTTGCGCAGGCGTGTACGGTTGCGGTGCGCTTGGCGGGCATGGCCGGCGCGCTGATGCTGGCGAACATGGACATCCGCGCGGTGTATGACCAGTTCCTGAAATTCATCGGCATCCTGACGAGCGGGCTCGCCTGCCTGTTCATGCTCGGCATCTTCACGCGGCGCGTGGGCGCGGCGGCGGCGCTGGCCGGGCTGGCGGCGAACTACGTGGTCTGCATCGGGCTGGACCGCGCCGAGCTGGCCTGGAAGCCGCACCTGCTGCTCTACGGCGCGATCGGCATCGTCACCTGCCTCGTGACGGCGCTGGCCGTGAGCGCGGTGTTCCCCAACCGCAAGACGGGGATCGAGGAGCTGATGTGGAGGCGAGGAGAGAAAACATGACAAAGGCATTGGTGAAAGACCCGGCAGCGATCCGGCTGGGCGTGATCGGCATGACCGAGGGCAACGGCCACCCCTACTCCTGGAGCGCGATCATCAACGGGTACGACCGCGAGCGGATGACCAAAGAGTGCCCCTTCCCGGGCATACCGGCCTATCTGAACGCGCAGCCGCCCGAAGCGTTCGGCCTCGGCGGCGTGAAGGTCACGCAGGTGTTTTGCGACGAGCGCAAAGATGCGGAGCACGTGTCGAAGCTGTCGCTGGTGCCTCAGGTCGTTGACGCGCCGGAGGCGATGATCGGCGCGGTGGACGCGGTGCTGATCGCGACCGACATCGGCGGCGAACACGTGGCGCGGGCGCGTCCGTTCGTCGAGGCGGGCGTGCCGGTCTTCATCGACAAGCCGTTGTGCGACAACGCGGCGGACCTGGCGGTGTTCGAACGCTGGGTGGCCGGC
>MWBF01000412.1 GCA_002068935.1 Chloroflexi bacterium ADurb.Bin325 | reverse complement strand
CACCCCCCATCCCCCTCTCCTGAGGGCGAGCCTTCGGCTCGCCCTCAGGAGAGGGGGAGCCGAGGGGGTGAGGCCGGGCGCTCAGCAGGTTTCCGGATAGACACTAAAGGCTCAGCCCTGCCCGACCTGGTGCGCCAGGATGATGGCCTCCGCGACCTCTTTCATGGGCTTGCGGTTGTCCATGCTCATCTTCTGGATCTTGCGGAAGGCCTCGGCCTCGGTCAGGCCCTGCTTGTCCATGAGGATGCCCTTGGCGCGATCCACCAGCTTGCGCGTCTCCAGGGCCTCGGCCAGGTCGTTGACCTGCTTCTGCAGATCCTTGAACTCGGCAAAGCGCGCCAGCGCGGCAGCGGCCATGGCGGCCTCGACGTGCATGCGGATGGCGTTGGGCCGGCTCGGAATGACCAGCGCCAGGCGCGACAGCGCGCGCATTGTCACCGGCGCGGAACGTTCCGCGGCCGATCGGGAGCGCTCCGCCCGCTGCACCAGCTCGCGCTGGCTGTAGGCGCTCAACAGGACGACGGGCGCGACGCGTTCCTCGGTCAGGACGCGCGCCGCGTCGATGCCGTCCATATCGGGCATCTTGATATCCATGATGACCACGTCGGGCCGCAGCTCGCGCGCCTGATTGACCGCGCTGCGCCCGTCGGCCACCTCGCCCACCACCAGATAGCCCAGGTTGGTGAGCATCTCCCGCAGATCCATGCGGATCAGCGATTCATCGTCAGCAATAATCACTCGCGTACGTTCCATCGTGTCCTCCTGGCTGCATGACCGGTTCCGGTTAGCATCCGTTCACATTACAGGTCTGGCCGGCCCCGCCGGCCCGGTCTCTCCTCAAACTACCTTACCGTGTATCTGTTCCGGGCGGTCAATCTATCCGCTGCCGGTCTTCCCCAACAAGGCCTTCGGGAAGGCGACCGTGGCGACCACCCCGCGCTGGACGTGGTTCTCCAGGCGCACCTCGCCGTGCAGGTCGCCCTGCACGAGGCTGCGCACGATCTGGAGGCCCAGGCTGGGGCTGCTGCCCAGGTCGAAATCGTCCGGCAGCGGCGCGCCGTCGTCGCAGATTTCGAGCCGCACGCTGTCGCCGCGGTCGATCAGCTCGATCTGGATCTGGCCGTGCCCGTTCCCCGTGTAGCCGTGCTTAAGCGCGTTCTGGACCAGCTCGTTGATGACCAGCGCGCAGGCCGTGGCTTGCTGGCTCGGCAGATAGATGCTCGGCCCGTCGATGGCGAAATCGACGTGCGTGCCGGGCACGGTCACCTGTCGGGCCTGCCCCACGATCCGCTGGCACACATCCTTGATGTTGATCGACTGGCTCTCGTCCAGCGACAGGAACTCATGGATGACGGCCACGCTCAAGATGCGGGCGAGCGCCTCGTGCAGCGCCTGCTGCGTGTCGTCGTCGTGCGCGCGGCGCGCCTGCATCCGCAGCAGCGCGGCGATCGTCTGCAAGTTGTTCTTGACGCGGTGGTGCACCTCCTGGATCATGGTCGTCTTGACCTGGAGCTCTTCCTTCTTGCGGCGCTCCTCGGTCGCGTCATGGATCAGGATCAGCACTCCGTCGATCACACTGCGGCGGTTCTGTCGGCCGGTCGCCCTGTCGAGCCAGGCCGGCAGCGTCGCGGGCGCCCAGACCGGCAACACCTTGCGCACCCAGATGTGGCCGTTCTCGTTGGCCTCGCGCTCCAGCGGCGCGCGTGACTTGATGGCCGTGATCGTCAGCTCGTCATCGCTCGTGCTGAGATAGGAGAGCCGGCGCCCGCGCAGATCCTCCATGTAGCCCAGCCGACGGAACAGGTTGTTGGCGATGCCGCTCAGATACGTGATGCGGCGCTGCGCGTCTACCAGCAGCACGCCGTCCATCTCGTAGAACGGCGACAGGCCGGCGGCCCCGGCCAGCTCGCCCCGCACGCACATCGTCTTGATCCACTCGATCGTCCGCCGAAACGAGGGGTGGCGCTGGCGGTGGCGTTCGAGCTGGATCAGGCTGGTCTCGAAGCTCAGCAGGCCGATCAGCCGGCCGCCGTGGCCGAAGATCGGCCGCACATCCTGCATCACCGGCGCGCCGCTGGGCAGATCCCGGTGCGCCTGTACGCGCTTGCGCCTGCGCACCGCTTCCAGGATGACAGGCGCATCCCGGTTGATCCAGGTGCGTTCGACGAGATCATCGGCGTGCAAGGGCGAGATGGAGCGCGGCTGGGCCTGGGCCACCACTCTGACCTGGCCGGCAGGCAGGGGACGCAGCAACAACAGGTCAGACCGGCTGATGTCAGCCGTGATGGCCATGCCGAGGGCGACGTCGCGCAGTTCCTGCGGGACTATATCGGGCAGCTCGTTCATCGCTCGTCGTTGATGCGGTCCTTGACAAAAACAGGGGGTGGGACAGACACATCCCACCCCCTCCAGTAGACGCTGGTCGGGGCGAGAGGATTTGAACCTCCGACCACTTGAACCCCATTCAAGTGCGCTACCTGGCTGCGCTACGCCCCGATTCAATTTGAGATTATACCCAAGGCGGCAAAATCTGGCAAATCGGCATGGGCGCGGGGTACGTGCCCGAAGCCGGGCCGATCCGCCTCACAGTCGGCTGCCGACGAAGCCGCGCGCGCCGGCCACGAACGCCTCGATCGGCAGCGCGCGCTTGCCCGCCAGTTGCACCTCTTCCAGCCACAGGACTCCCCGGCCCGTGACCACGCCGGCCGACCCATGCGGGCCGGCGATGACCGCGCCTGCCGCGATGTCGGCCACGGCCTCGTCCCCGGCCCGGCTGCGCAGCACCTTGAGCAGCTGGCCGTTCCAGGTCGTGTATGCGGAGGGCCACGGCTGGTATGCGCGCACCCGCCGCGCGATCAGGTCCGCGGGCTCGCGCCAGTCGATCTGCCCGTCCTTCTTGTCGATGCGCGGGGCATAGGTCGCGCCGGCCTCCGTCTGCGGCTGCGGCCGGATGTCGCCGCGCAGGTGCGCGGGCAGGGTCTCGACGAGCAGGGCCGCGCCCAGCGCGGCGAGCCGGGGCGTCAGCGCGGCGGTGGTGTCGTCCGCCGCGACGGGCAGCGCGGCCGTGCTGAGCACTGGGCCGG
>MWBF01000411.1 GCA_002068935.1 Chloroflexi bacterium ADurb.Bin325 | reverse complement strand
CCGCCGGTCTATCTTGTCGTCAGCGAGCCTGGCGCGGGAGTTTATGCCGACCGATGTTATCACCTGTCAGCCGCCGGCCTCTACTTTTTGAACCGCCTCTCAGCCGAGACCCTCGGGGAAAGCAGCCATGAACCACCGCGAGCGCATCCTCGCCGCCATTCGGCGCCAGCCGGTCGACCGCATCCCGACCGACATTTGGGCGACGTCCGAGGTGACAAGCAAGCTGTACGCATACTTTAACGTCAGTTCCCCGCAGGCCCTGTACGACGCGCTCGACATCGACGGCATCCCCGACGTCAGCCCGCGCTACGTGGGGCCGCCGCGCCGGCGTGACCCCGATGCCGGCTACTGGGAAAACGAATGGGGCATGGGCTATCGCTCGCAGGTCTACGAGACCGGCGCATACGATGAGCAGGTCGTTTACCCGCTGGCCGATGCAGAGACCATCGCAGACCTGGACGCCTACCGCTGGCCCTCGCCGGACTGGTACGACTACAGCGTCATTCCCGCTGCGGCAGCCGAGTGGCCGGGCCGCGCCATAATGTGCGGCTACACCGCGCCGCAGTACTTTCACCTGCAACTGCGCGGGCAGGAAAACATGCTGATGGACCCGCTCCTGCGGCCCGATTTCACCGCGCACCTGCTTCGCCGCCTCTCCGACTTCTTCGCGGAGTACCACCGCCGCTGCTTCGAGGCCGGCCGCGGGATCATCGACATCACGCAGGTCACGGACGACTGGGGCGCGCAGCGCGGCCTGCTGGTCAGCCCGCGCATCTTCGACCGCTTCTACCGGGAGCCGACCCAGCGCGCGATCGACCTGGCAAAATCCTACGGGCTGATCGTCTTTCACCACGACGACGGCGACATGCGGCCGCTGCTGCCCCGGCTGGTCGAGATGGGCATCCATGTGCTCAACCCGATCCAGTGGCGCTGCGGCGATTGGGACCTGGCAGACCTCAAGGCGCGCTATGGCGAGCGCATCTGCTTTCACGGCGGGGTGGACAACCAGGCCACCCTGCCGTTCGGCTCGCCGGAGGACGTGCGCCGCGAGGTGCGCTGGCTGCTGGACACGCTTGGGTGCGACGGCACCGGCTTCATCATCGCGCCATGCCACAACCTGCAGGCCGTATCGCCGATCGCCAACATCCTGGCCCTGTACGATGAGGCGCATAGGAGGAGCTACCGATGACCGAGCTGAAGCCGCATGACGGGCCTGCGTCGCCGCAGTTCCGCCCGATCCCGCTGACAGGCAACGCGCCGTTTGCAGACCTGCCGCGCCAGGGCGTCTCGCCCGAGATGGCGAAGGCCGCGGCCCACGCGCCCGTCGGCTCCGTCGTCGCCTGGGGCATTCCGTTCGAGGTCGGCGACGGCATCCTCCTGGCCGATCAGCCCGTCGAGCTGGCGCTGGACGCGTTCCGCGCGGGCTGGCTCGTGTTCCTCCATACGTCCGACATCCGCCCCAGCGAGCCGGGGCCAGGCGGCTTCATCTCCCCCGCGCGCGGGCAGGGACGACTGGGAGAGCTGGCCGCGACCTACACCGTCATCTATGCGGACGGCCAGGAGCTCGAGCTGCCGATCAAGCGCCGCCATCACGTCGGCCCGGTCGTGCGGCGCTGGGGCGAGAACTGTTTCGAGGCCGTCGCGCATCACAAGCCCCACCCGCTGCGCCCGCCGCACGAGCAGGACGGCCCGGACTGGGGCCATCGCCAGATGCGCGCCTCGCCGGCCGACGAGTCCGAGTGGGTCGGCTGGCTCTGGGCGTGGCAGAACCCGCGGCCGGAGGCCGCGATCAGCGGCCTGCGCCTCGCCCCGCAGAGCGGCGTCGTGGTGGTGTCCGGGCTGGCCGCCGGCGATGCGACCAGCCTGCCGCTGCGTTGGCGGCCGCGGCAGAAAGCCCTGCTGACGCTGCCGAAGGGCGAGCCCTTTGCGCCCGCGCTCGACAGCCACGGCCTGCTGGCGCAGATCCAGCTCGACCTGGGCCAGGTCATCTCCGCCGCGCCGCAGCTCATCTATCCCGACGATAGCTGGGCCGAAAGCTACAACAACCAGTTGCCGGCGAGCGCCGCGCGCCGCGTGCTCGTTGAATACACCTCGCACGAGGACGCGCGCTTCCACCTGGCCGGCGGCGCCGTCATCCCCGCGGCGGAGGTCGAGGCCGGCGCGCATGCCGGAACCCTGACGCCGGTGCGGCCGGCCACGCAGCGGGTAACGCTGCGCGTCGTCCCGCGCGGGGGCGGCGCGCCGGTCGCGGTCAAGCTGCACGTCCACGGCGCGGCCGGCGAGTATCTCGCGCCCGAGGATCGCCACCGCATCATCAACCCGGCCTGGTTCGAGGACTACTCCGTCGACTTCGCCCACAAGGGGCTGCACCCGACCACCTACATCGACGGCGAGACGACCCTGCGCCTGCCCATCGGCCCGGTCTACGTGGAGGTCAGCAAGGGCTTCGAGGTGCGCCCGATCCGCCAGGTGGTAGAGATCACGCCGGAGACGCGCGAGGTCGTCATCGAGGTCGAGAAGGTGCTGCCGTGGCGCGAGCAGGGCTGGGTCACCGCGGACACGCATGTCCACTTCCTCTCGCCCATCTCCGCGCTGCTGGAGGGCGCGGGCGAGGGCGTCAACATCGTCAATCTGCTGGCCAGCCAGTGGGGCGAGCTGATGACCAACGTGGGCGACTTCGACGGCCGGAACACCTGGGGCGCGGCGGACACGGGCGGCGACGGCGAGTATCTGGTGCGCGTCGGCACCGAGAACCGCCAGCACGTCCTCGGCCACATCTCGCTGCTCGGCTATCGCGGGCGCATCATCACGCCGATGACGACCGGCGGCCCGGACGAGTCCGCGCTGGGCGACCCGATCGATGTGCTGCTGACCGAGTGGGCGCGGCAGTGCCGGGTGCAGGGCGGCCTCGTGGTCCTGCCCCACTTCCCCGACCCGCGCGCGGAACACGCTGCCAGCATCGTCCACGGCGACATCGACGCGCTGGAGATGACCTCCTGGGAAGACCTGTACGGCGGCATCAGCCCCTACTCGCTGGCCGACTGGTATCGCTATCTCAACTGCGGCTATCTCGTCGGCCAGCGAGTAG
>MWBF01000410.1 GCA_002068935.1 Chloroflexi bacterium ADurb.Bin325 | reverse complement strand
GTCCCCCGGCGAGGGGGGAGAAGACCGAGGTGGCGCTCCTGGCGCCCCGGCGCTCCGCCGCGTGCCGCCCGACGCCTCGAGAGGATCCCCATGAGCACCAAGGAAGTCGTCTTCGACAAGGTTGCGCGCAAGGCGCTGAAGAGAGGCGTGGATGCCCTAGCGGACGTGGTGAAGGTCACGCTGGGACCGCGGGGTCGGAACGTGGCGCTGGAGAAGTCCTGGGGGCCGCCCACGGTGACCAAGGACGGCGTGACCGTGGCCAAGGAGATCGAGCTCGCCCCGAAGCTCGAGAACCTCGGCGCCCGCATGGTGCGAGAGGTCGCCACCCGGACCAACGACGACACCGGTGACGGCACCACCTCCGCCACCGTCCTGGCCCAGGCCATCGTCAAGGCCGGCCTCAAGAACGTCGCCGCCGGCGCCAACCCGATGCTGCTCAAGCGCGGCATCGACAAGGGCGTGGCCGCCCTTTCCGCGCACATCCACAGCCAGGCTATCGCCATCACCACCAAGGAAGAAATCGCCGCCGTGGCCGCGATCTCGGCCCAGGATCAGGAGATCGGCGATCTCATCTCCGACGTGATGGACAAGGTCGGCAAGGACGGCGTGATCACGGTCGAGGAGGCCAAGGGCCTGCTGTTCGAGACCGAGTACGTCGAGGGCATGCAGTTCGACCGCGGCTATCTGAGCCCCTACTTCATGACCAACCCTGAGGCGATGGAAGCGGAGCTCACCAGCCCGTACATTCTCATCACCGACAAGAAGATCTCCGCGGCGCAGGACATCGTCCCGATCCTGGAGAAGCTGGTCCAGCTCGGCAAGCGCGATGTCGTGATCATTGCGGAGGACGTGGACGGCGAGGCGCTGGCGACCCTGGTGCTGAACAAGCTGCGCGGCATGTTCAACTGTCTGGCGATCAAGGCCCCTGGCTTCGGCGATCGCCGCGAGGCCATGCTGCAAGACATCGCCGTGCTGACCGGCGGCACCGTCATCACCGAGAAGCTCGGCAAGAAGCTGGAGAGCGCGCTCATCAGCGACCTCGGCCAGGCCGACAAGGTCATCTCGGACAAGGACAACACCACCATCGTCGGCGGCAAGGGCGAGGGCGACCTGATCCGCGGCCGCATCGAGCAGATTCGCGTCGAGATCGAGAACTCCACCAGCGATTATGACAAGGAAAAGCTGCAAGAGCGGCTGGCCCGGCTGGCGGGCGGCGTGGCGATCATCCGCGTCGGCGCCGGCACCGAGGTCGAGCTGAAGGAAAAGAAGCACCGCGTCGAGGATGCGCTGAGCGCGACCCGCGCGGCGGTCGAGGAAGGCATCGTGCCGGGCGGCGGCGTGGCGCTGCTGAACGCGGTCGTGGCCCTGGATGCAGTCGAAGAGGGGCTGGAAGGCGATGTGCTAACCGGCGTCCGGATCCTGCGCAAGGCCCTGCCCGAGCCCATGGCCATGCTGGCCGAGAACGCCGGCTACGACGGCGCGGTCATCGTCGAGAACGTGCGCCGCTCGCAGAAGGAAAACAACAACCTGCACTTCGGCTTCGACGTGATGGCGGAGGCCTACGGCGACATGATCGCCAAGCAGATCATCGACCCGGCGAAGGTCACGCGCGGCGGGCTGGAGAATGCGGCATCCATCGCCGCCATGATCCTGACCACCGAGGCCCTGATCACCGACATCCCCGAGAAGGAAAAGCCGGCTGCGCCTGCGGGCCCCAGCCCTGATATGTACTAAAAGCCTGTCCGAGAAGCGCTGAACGCCCGACCTCACCCCCTCGGCTCCCCCTCTCCTGACGGTGCGAGCCGAAGGCTCGCCCACCGTCAGGAGAGGGGGCTGGGGGGTGAGGCAAGCCCCAGCGCTTTTCGGATAGCTGCTAAACCGCAGTAACGGGCAAAAAACCCCGGCTTCGATGAGAAACCGGGGTTTTTTTGCATCTCACGTTCCGCGCTTACTTGCTCGCCGCCGGGAGATACAGCGGATAGTCGTAATCGATTCGGAACGATACGACCCCGCCGGTGTTGTTGGGCGGCAAATACGCCTCCACCCAGTAGAAGTAATTCTGCCTATCGACCTTGGGCGTGAGGATCGTCGTATCCTGGAGGACACGCGTGCTGGTCGACGCGCCGGTCGAGTCCACGCGCGCGATCTGGGCTATGCCGGAGCCATCCATCCCGGCCCGTGCGATCACTACCCACACGTCAGATGTTGCGTTGTTATCATAGACCCACACGACAAACTTGGTGATCACGGCCCCATGCGGCAGGTCGATCATCGCCTCATAGGCGTGCGAGGAGGCGCTGTCCGGATTAGACAGCCGTATTCCATTATAGTACGTCGGGATATTTTCGCGCGGCCAGCCATGAAACGCCAGCGCGGTCTGCGAGAGGAACCCTGGCCCGCCCGGGATAGGCGCGGCCGGCGCATTCAGATCGGCGGGCAGGCTCGCATCCGGGATCGAGGCGGCCCCAATATCCTGGGCGACCGAAGCGCCCGCCGCAAACAGGCTGAACACAAGCACGGCAATCACGACGAACAGCGAGTAGGGGAGACGGAAGGGGCGACGCATAGGAACACCCTCCTGTAGATATGCCTCCAACAGGTCTGGCAGGGCTGTTGGGGATGAAAAAGATAACGTCGCGCCATCTTGCCCCGATAATAGCACAGACCGCGGGCAAACACAACCCCGGAGGCTTCGATGGCCGCCCCTTCGGCTGCGCCCGCACTGCGTCCTCCGCTCAGGGTGCTTCCGTAAGCTTCCCATAAGCGAGATGGAGCATCCTGAGCGGGTTGTACGGCTCGCCGTGGCTGACGACGAAAGGCCAGTCGAAGGAGCTGACGTGAGGGCCGCCCCTTCGACTCCGAGCAGCATCCTGAAATCAGCATCTATCCGAAAACCTGCTCTGGCCGGTCTCCGACCGAGCCAGGGGGGCGGAGACCAGCCAGAGCCCTTCTCGGATAGATTTAAAACACGCCCGGCCTCGATCCCCGGCCTGCCGGCCGCAACCTGCGCGCTAGCGCAGCCGCAGCGGGCGGATGCGGCCGGCGCGGATCTCTTGCGCCAGCTCGCGCTCGTCGGCCACGGGCCGGGCGAACTCCGTGGCGG
>MWBF01000409.1 GCA_002068935.1 Chloroflexi bacterium ADurb.Bin325 | reverse complement strand
GGCTGCAGGCCGCGCTGGCCGAGCCTTCGCTGGCGGCCGTCCCCGCCGCACGCGCGGATCTCGCGGCGCTGGAGGCGCATCTGGTCGCCGCGCGGGGCGCGGCCCGGCCCTTCCTGTGGGCCGCGCCGCATCTCGGCTGGCTCCCGCGCGTCGGCGAGGAGGCGGTCGCCGCGCCCGCGCTGCTGGACATGGCGATCGAGGTCGCGGCCGCGGGCCGCCAGGCCGCGGATGCGCTCGCGCCGGCGGCGGCCGCGCTGGAGCACGACGCCGGCATGGACGCCATGCCGCAGGTCGTGGCGGGCCTGGCCGCGGCGGCCCCCGCGCTCGCGGAGAGCGAGGCGCGGCTGGCGCGGGCGGCCGTGCTCCGCAGCGAGGTGCAGGGGCCGCTGCATCCCCGGCTGGCGGGCCTGCTCGCGCGCGTGGATCGGTTGCTGCCCCTGGCGCAGGCCGGGCTGCAAGCCGCGCAGGCCGCGCCCGCGCTGCTCGGCCAGGACGGGCCGCGCACCTATCTGATCCTCGCGCAGAACAACCACGAGCTGCGCCCGACCGGCGGGTTCATCAGCGGCGCGGGCCATGTGCGGCTGGCGGAGGGGCGGATCACCGACCTGAGGCTGATCGACAGCTACTCGGTGGACAACTGGCAGCAGCCGCACCCCCCGGCCCCGCTGCCGTTGAGCGAGCAGATGGGCGCGCAGTTGCTCACGCTGCGCGACAGCAACTGGTCGCCGGACTTCCCGGAGACCGCGGATGTGGCGCGCTCCCTCTATGCACAGGATCAGGGCGTGGCGACCGACGGCGCGATCGCGCTGGATCTCGAGGCCGTGCGCCTGCTCGTCGATGCGCTCGGCCCGTTGCCGATCGAGGGCGTCGCCGAGCCTGTCACGGGCCAGAACGCCATCGCGTGGATGGAACGGCAGTGGGACGCGCCGTCGGCCAGCGAGACGACGGTCGAGACGGGCGCGGCCGAGTGGTGGACGAAGCGCAAGGACTTCATGGGCGAGCTGGTCGGCGCGGCGCTCGCCAGGCTGGAGCGCGGTGCAGCCCCCGCGGCCGGCCTGGATGTCCCCGCGCTGGCACGCGCGGCCTTGCAGATGTTGGAGGGCCGCCACCTGCAGATCTCGGTGGACGACCCGGCCCTGACGCGGCTGCTGATCGAGCGCGGCTGGGATGGCGGGCTGCGGCCGCCGTCCGGCAGCGACTTCCTGGCCGTGGTGGACGCCAACGTGGGCTTCAACAAGGCCAACGCCGCGGTCCAGCCGGCCATCGACTACCGGGTCGTGGCGGAGGAGGGCGGGCTGATCGCGACGGCCACCGTCACCTTCACGCATACGGCCCCGCCCGGCCGGGAGCAGGTGTGCGACCGCACGCCGCGCTACGGCGAATCTTACGCCGAGATGGTGCAGCGCTGCTACTGGGCCTATCTGCGCATCTATGCGCCGGGCGGGAGCGAGCTGCTGGATATCGACGGGCTGAAGAAGCCGTTGAGCGAGGTCGGCGAGCGGGGGACGGCCGTCTTTGCCGGCCATTTCGTCCTGCCGCCGTCGCAGCAGCACGTCGTCACCGTCCGTTATCGCCTCCCGGCCGACCTGGCGCAGCCCTATCGTCTGTTCGTGCGCAAGCAGGCCGGCACGTTTGCGCCGCCGCTGCATGTCAGCATCGCCGCGTGTCGGTGGGACACGGAGCTGTCCCGCGACCGCGCCTTCACCTGTCCGTGAGCTTGCAAGATGATGAACCGCAACCCGCGTTCGACCCTCGCAACCCTGTGCGTCCTGGCCTGTCTGCTCGTCGTCCTGGCAGGCTGCACCGTGCCCGTCAACGTCACCTGGAAGACGGAGACCGAGCTGAACACTGCCGGCTTCAATCTGTACCGCGGCGAGTCGCCCGACGGGCCGTTCGATGTCAAGGTGAACACGGAGCTGATCCCGCCGGCGGATGACCCGCTGACGGGCAAGGCCTACACCTACATCGACCGGACGGCGCAGGCCGGCAGGACCTATTACTACCAGCTCCAGGAGGTCGAGAAGAGCGGCCAGATGAACACGCACGGCCCGATCAGCGTGCACGTCAGCGGGCTGACCTGGTGGCACGCCGCGATCCTGGTCGCCCTGGCCGGCATGGTGCTCGCCCTCTGGTTGCGCGGCGGCCGGAGGGCCGCGCAGCCGCGTTAGGCGTCGATCCGAGGATCCGGGGCCTTATTTTTGACGCGCCCTCTCCTTGCTGTTACAATATCGCCGTGGAAACTGAAACTGTTTTTCAGTCTGGTCGCGCGATCGCGCCGGCCGAGCTGTCCGCGCAGGTCGATGGCCTGCTGGCCGCGCTGACGCAGGCCGGCTATCACAACACGCGGGCGCGGCGCGCGGTCTTGCAGGCGCTGGTCTCGGCGCGCGGCCAGGCCACGCCGAACGAGCTACAGGCGCTGGGCCGGGAGTTTCACGGCGAGCTGGGCCTGGTGACGGTCTATCGCACGCTCGAGATCCTGTCCGGGCTGGGCCTGGTGCGCAAGCTGCACCTCCAGCACGGCTGCCATACGTATGTCGTAAGCCCGGCCGCGATGCAGGCGGCGGCCGCGGCGCCGGGGCAGCATGCCCACCACGTCATCTGCCAGCGGTGCCAGCGCGCGGTCGAGTTTGCCGGGTGCGATATCGCGGCGGTGGTGGCCCAGGTCGAGACGCAGACGGGCTACCGCGTGCGCGACCACTGGCTGGAGATGTTCGGCCTCTGCCCGGAGTGTCAGGCGGGCGAGGGTTGCGAATGAGCGCCTCCGCCGCGCGTCGCGCAGGACACAAAAGGAAGATCTCAGTGCGCAGGTTCATGGTCATCGCAGCGATATTGATCCTCGCGGCCGGGTGCGGCCAGGGCGCTGGCCGCGGGCCGGCGGTCGGCCAGCCGCCGCGGGTGCTGGCCGCGGAGAGCTTTCTGGCCGACATCGCGCAGCACGTCGCGGGCGACCGGCTCAAGGTGGACGTGCTCATCCCTCCCGGGGTCGATCCGCACGGCTTCGAGCCGACGCCCGCGGATGTGCGCAAGGTGGCCGACAGCGACCTGCTCATCATCAACGGCGCGGGCCTGGAGGCCTTTCTGGAGCGGCTGCTGGCGAACGTCGGCGGC
>MWBF01000408.1 GCA_002068935.1 Chloroflexi bacterium ADurb.Bin325 | reverse complement strand
CCCCCGAACAGGGCCGCCACATCATCGGCGGGCAGGGCCAGGTGTGGACCGAATACATCGCCGATTACCGGCACGTCGAGTACATGGCGTTCCCCCGGCTGGCCGCGCTGGCCGAGAGCGTGTGGACGCCCGCGGAACGCAAGGACTACGGCGACTTCCGCGGCCGCCTGTCCACGCACCTGGAGCGGCTCGCCATCCTGGACGTGAACTACCGCAAGCCGACCGACTGACCGTCGCCCTTGCCGTACAGAACCCGGTTCGTAGTAGGCGCTTTGGCGTCCCGTGCGCAACCGGCGCTAAAGCGCCTACTACAAACAGAAAAGCAGCTCCTACTTCGCGGCCGTCAGCGCCTTCTCGATCGCGGCCATCTCATCATCCAGCGCGGCCATGCCCGGAAACGGCCGCCCCGCGCGGTGATACCAGTAGCGCGCGTTGCTCTCGTCCGGCTCCGCCATGTGGACGATGCCGTGCAGCCAGGAGCCGTCCGGCGTCGGGTCGGCCTGGGCAATCCGGTGCGCTGCGTCCCATTCGTCCGCCCGCAGCAGGCGAAGTCCTTCCAGTAGCTTCATCGTCATCGGCCCCTTTCGTTCAGCGCAGTGGTTGCGCATCGGCCCGCACTATACGCAACACCCGCGCTCCTGTCAACGCAGCGCGCGACGGGGCGCATTTCGCATGCCCGCCCAAGAAGGAGAGGATATGTCCCACGCATCCGATCTCTCGATCCTGCCGGTCGGCGCGGCGCGGCCGCCGGTTCCGCTGCCCCACTTCCCCGATGCGCTGCATGCCGTGGTCTGGCGCAACTGGGGCCTTGTCGATGTCGGGCGGCTGGCCCGCGTGCTGGCCGCGACGCCGGAGCAGATCGTCGGCCTCGCCGCCGCGCTGGGCCTGCCGCCGCCCGCGGCCATCCCCGCCAGCCAGGAGAAGCGCTCCTACATCACGGTGATCCGGCGCAACTGGCATCTGCTGCCCTACGAGCAACTGCTCGACCTGCTCGGCTGGGACGCCGCGCATCTCGCCTACATCCTCAAAGAGGACGACTTCCTCTGGCACAAGCTCGGCGGGTTCAAGCCGGAGTGCGCGGCCGTGCGCTATGCGCCGCCGTCCGCCGCGGCCCAGGCGCACGCCGCGCGCATCCGGCAGACCGTGGCCGATGCGTTCGGCGACAGGCTGGCGCGGCCGCGCGAGGCGCCGTTCGCCTTCCTGGCGGATCTGGCCGCGCCCACCGGCGCCGCGGCCGTCGCGGAGGCCGGCCCTGCGGCCGCGCCGCGCTATCTCTACTCGTACTTTGCGCTCTACGGCGACCCGCTGGCCGACCCGGATCTCGACCCCTTTCCCGACGGCTATCTGGCGCGGCTGCGGGAGCTGGGCGTCAACGGCGTGTGGCTCCAGGCGATCCTGCACAAGCTGGCGCCGTGGCCGCTCGCGCCCGGCCTGGCGGAGGGCTACGAGGAACGGCTGGCGAACCTGCGCCGCCTCACCGAGCGCGCCCGGCGCTTCGGCGTCGACGTCTATCTGTATCTGAACGAGCCGCGCGCAATGCCCGCCGCGTTCTTTGATGAGCATCCGCACCTGCGCGGCGCGTTCGAGGATCCGTTCTATGCGCTCTGCACGAGCACGCCGGAGGTGCAGGCGTTCCTGCGCGAGGCCGTGGCCGCGGTGTTTGCGGCCGCGCCGGGGCTTGCCGGCGCGTTCACCATCACCATGACCGAGAACCTGACCAACTGCTTCTCGCGCGGGGGCGGCGACCAGTGCCCGCGCTGTCGCGAGCGCGGCCCGGCCGCGGTGGTGTCCGAGGTCAACCGGCTGCTCGCGGAGGGCATCTGGCGGAGCAAGCCCGATGCGCGGGTGATCGTCTGGGACTGGGCCTGGGGCAACGACTGGGCCCCGGACGCCATCGCACGGCTGCCCCGCGAGGCGTGGCTGATGAGCATCAGCGAGCTGGATCTGCCCATCGAGCGCGGCGGCGTCCCGGCCAGGGTCAACGAGTACTGCCTGTCCGCGGTAGGGCCAGGCCCGCGCGCGCGGCGGCACTGGGCCGCGGCCCGCGCACGCGGCATGCGGGTGGCCGCCAAGCTCCAGCTCGGCAACACCTGGGAGCTGGCGGCCGTGCCCTACGTGCCGGTCGAGGCGCTCGTGGCGCAGCACATGGTCAACCTGCGCGCGGAGGGGGTCGACGGGCTGATGCTCGGCTGGACGCTGGGCGGCTACCCCTCGCCCAACCTGGAGGTCGCCGCGGCCATCCACGGCGCGGCCGACGCGGGGCTGTCGGCCGACGAGGCGCTGCTGCGCGTGGCGACCCGGCGCTTCGGGCCGCGCGCCGCGGCCGATGTCGTGCGCGCCTGGCAGCAGTTCAGCGCCGCGTTCGCCGAGTTCCCCTTCGACATCGGGGTCGTCTACACCGCGCCACAGCAGTTCGGGCCGGCCAACCTGCTCTACCGGGAGCCCACCGGCTACCGGGCGACGATGGTCGGCTTCCCCTACGATGACCTCGCGCGCTGGGCGTCGCTCTATCCGCCCGACGTGTTCCTGCGCCAGTGGCGGAAGGTGGCGGACGGCTGGGCCGAGGGGCTGGCGGCCCTGGCCCGCGCGCGGGCGATCGCGCCGTCCCCCGCGCTCGAGGCCGAGCAGCGCGTCGCGGAGGCGGCCCATCTGCACTTCCGCAGCGTCGCCAACCAGATCGAGTTTGTGCTGGCGCGCGGGCGGGACGCGGCCCGTGCGCGCGAGCTGCTGGCCGACGAGGAGGCGCTGGCGCGGCGGCTGTTTGATCTCGCGGACGCCGACTCGCGCCTCGGCTTCGAGGCCACCAACCACTACTTCTACCGGCCGCTGGATCTGGTGGAGAAAGTGCTGAACTGCCGGGATCTGGCCGAAACGGCTTTTCGCGCGCCGGTCAGCTAGACCCTGGCGTGGGCCAGCTTGTGCGCCAGCCAGTCGCCGACGCCGGAGAGGTCTTCCGTGGGCAGGTAGCGGCCTGCGTGCGCATCGAAGAGCATCTGCGCGCGGCCGGGAAACTCCTCGTCCCCCTCCCACAACTGGACGGCGAGCGCGAGCCGGGGGAAGGCCTGGAACCGGTAAGCCGCGTCGGGCGGGGCCAGCCCCGCGCCCGCGGGCGTCGCGAGCGGCTCCCCGC
>MWBF01000407.1 GCA_002068935.1 Chloroflexi bacterium ADurb.Bin325 | reverse complement strand
GGCCGCCTGCGCCACCAGCTCGCCGGTCACCGCATCCGGGCTGCCGCCGGCGAGCCGGGCCAGGATCGGGCCGGCGGCCGGGTCGGCCAGCAGCCGGTCGCGCGCCTTGGCGGCCAGCGCGGGGCCGCACGCCTCCGCCTCCAGACAGCCCTGCTTGCCGCAGGCGCAGGGCCGCCCGCCCGGCCTGACGACCACGTGTCCGATCTCGCCGGCCATGCCGTCGGCCCCGGTCCAGACGCGGCCGTCCAGCACCCAGCCGCCGCCGATGCCCGTGCTGACGGTGACGTAGAGCAGGCTAGCCGCGCCCTGGCCCGCGCCGAAGCGCCACTCGCCGAACGCGGCCACGTTTGCGTCGTTGTCCACCGCGGCCGGCGCGCCGAACTCGTCCTCGAGCATCTGGCGGAGGGGCGTCTCCTCCCAGCCGGGGATGTGGTGCGAGAGGCGCACCAGCCCGCGCCGGGCGTCCACCGGCCCGCCGAAGCTCACGCCGATGGCCGCGAGCCGGCCGGGCGTCTGGGCCAGCAGCCGGTGGGCCATGCTGCGCATGGCGGCCTGATCGTAAGCGCCGTCCGCGTTGGACGGCGAGTACACGCGGCTGTGCGCGGCCCAGGCGCGCTCGCCGGGGCGCAGGATGGCCGCGGTGTGTTTTGTCCCGCCGTAGTCGAGCGCCAGCAGGAGCCTGTCTGCATTTGCAGGTTGGTGCATCGTAACGTCCCTATGACATGAAGGTCAGCGCCGACCGGCCTCGGCCGCGTTCGGCGGCGGTCTGTTATTCCTCCAGCAGCGCGAGGAACATCGCGTGCAGGATGACGAGGTGCGCGTCTTCGATGATCTGCATCGAGTCGGTCGGCACGATCACCGCGATGTCGCACAACGCCGCGAGTCGGCCGCCGTCGCGGCCGGTCAGCCCGATGCGCGTCAGGCCGAGGTCGCGCGCCGTCTCCATCCCGCGCAGCACGTTGGGCGAGTTGCCGCTGCCGCTCAGCGCGAACGCGATGTCGCCCGGCTCGGCCAGCGCGGCCAGCGGCGCGGCGAACACCTCGTCGTAGCTTACGTCGTTGGCGTAGGCCGTCAGCAGCGCGGTGTTGTCGGCCAGACAGAAGACCTTGAAGCGGGGTCGATCGGGGTGGACGATGCTCTTGACGAGATCGTTGACGATGTGCGACGCGTTGGCCGCGCTGCCGCCGTTGCCGAACATGAAGATGCGCCGGCCGTGCGCCCGCGCATCTTGCATCACCTGAATGATGTCTTGGACCGGCCCCGCAGGGATGTTCGGCAGGACATCCGCCACGCGCCGGAAGTATGGAAGGGTCATGGGTATTGCCTCCTGGGTTACGGAGGCATGTTACCATAGGGGATAGCTTTGGCCAAAGCTATCCCTTCAACGACCCCGCCAGCAGCCCGCGCATGAAATAGCGGCCCAGGAGGATGTAGACCAGCAGCGTCGGCAGCGCGGCCAGCAGCGAACCCGCCATCTGGACGTTCCACTCGACGATGTATGACCCGGCCATATTGTTCAGCGCGACTGTGATCGGCTGGACGTTGGGCCGGCTCGTGACGATGACGCCGAACAGGAAGTCGTTCCAGACCGACGTGAACTGCCAGATGATGACCACGACGAAGCCCGGCATCGAGATGGGCAGGAGGATGTGGCGGTAGATGCCGAACAGGCTGGCGCCGTCGATCTTGGACGCCTCCAGCAGCTCCGACGGGATGGCCGCATAGTAGTTGCGGAAGATCAGCGTCGTGATCGGGATGCCGTAGACGATGTGGACGAAGATCAGCCCCGGGATCGAGCCGTACAGCCCGATGCGCTGGAGCGTCTGCACCAGCGGGATGAGGATGCTCTGATAGGGGATGAACATCCCGAACAGCATCAGCGGGAAGAGGATGTCGGACCCGCGGAACTTCCACTTCGCCAGCACGTAGCCGTTCAGCGAGCCGAGGAGCGCGGAGCCGAGCGTCGCGGGGATCGCCAGGTAGATCGAATTCATGAAGTTGGAGTTCAGCCCGCGGATGCCCTCGGAGGGGCTGCCGAACCATGCCTTGACGAAGCTGTCGAAGTGGATGCCCGACGGCCAGTCCCACATGGTCGCGAGGCTGACCTCGGCAAAGCTCTTCATGCCGGTGATGACGAGCAGATAGACCGGCAGCAGATAGAAGGCCGCGGCCAGGATCAGCGCGACATAGATCAGCGCGCGGCCCCAGCGGAAGGGCTTGCGCGCGGGCGGGCTGGCCGGCCTGGGGCGGGCGCGCAGGCGACGCGTGGCGGTGCTCATACCTCGGCCTCCGTGCGCGTGCTGTAGCGCAGATAGGGCACCACGAGGACCGCCACCACCAGGAGCAGCAGGATGGCGATGGCCGCGCCCTGCGCGAAGTTGTTGCCGCGGAAGGTCGTGTCCCACATGAAGAAGGCCGGGACATCGGTCGCAAAGGCCGGGCCGGGCCCGGTCATGGAGACGACGAGGTCGAAGATCTTCAGCGAGATGTGGCCGAGCACGATGACCGCGCTGAGCGTGATGGGCTGGAGCATCGGCAGCAGGATGCGGCGCAGGATCTGGAACTCGCTGGCGCCGTCCACGCGCGCGGCCTCGCGCAGCTCATCGGGGATTGCGCGCAGCCCCGCCAGATACATCGCCATCGTGTAGCCGGACATCTGCCACGTCGCGGCCAGCACGACGGAGAGCATGGCGTATGAGACGCCGACATACCGGCTGGCGAGGCCGCCCAGCCCGATGCTGGTAAGCAACTGGCCGAGCCCCGATTCGGGCGCGATATGCCAGATGGTCGGGTCGGTGAACCAGCCCGCGCGCAGAAAGCCCAGCCCCATCCGCTCGAACAGGAGGTTGATGCCGGAGCTGCCCGTCTGGAGGGTGCCCGGATTGAGCAGCCAGCGCCAGGCCACGCCGGTCACGATGAACGAAATCGCCATCGGGAAGAGGAAGATGCTGCGGAAAATGGCTTCGCCCTTGACCCGTTGATCCAGCAGCAGGGCCAGCGCCAGGCCGACCACCAGACACGCCAGCAGGAAGAAGAGCGTGAAGGTGACGGTGTTGCGCAGGTCGCTGAGGAAGCGGTCGATGGTGAACAGGCGGGCGTAGTTGCGCAGGCCCACGAAGGTAAAATCGGCGGTCAGCGAG
>MWBF01000406.1 GCA_002068935.1 Chloroflexi bacterium ADurb.Bin325 | reverse complement strand
GGTGCGTGTTCTGCGCGACGGGGCAGGCCGGGCTGGCGCGCAACCTCACGGCCGGCGAGATCGTCGCGCAGGTGCTGTTCGCCGCGCGGCGTCTGGCATCCGGCGACCTTCCCGCGCCGCCCGCCGCGGCGCTCAGCGCGTTCGCGTCGCTCGGCTCGCTGCGCGCCAGCTCGCCGGAGTTCCCCGACGAAGGCCGCGGCCAGCCCACGGCCGCCGACGCGGCCCGGCTGACCAACATCGTCGTGATGGGCATGGGCGAGCCGCTGGCGAACTACGGCCGGACCTGGCAGGCGCTGCGCACGATCACCGACCCGCAGGCGTTCGGCCTCGGCGCACGGCACATCACCGTGTCCACGGTCGGCCTGCCCCAGGGCATCCGCCGCATGGCCGAGGAGCCGCTCCAGGTCAACCTCGCCGTCAGCCTGCACGCGCCGAACGACGCGCTCCGCTCGCAGCTCCTGCCCGTCAACCGGCGCTACCCGATCGCCGAGCTGATGGCCGCGGTGCATGACTACGTCGCAAAGACCAACCGCCGGGTGACGTTCGAGTACGCGTTGATGGACGGCGTCAACGACCTGCCCGAGCTGGCCCACGAGCTGGCCGCGCTCCTGAAGCCGCTGCGCAGCCCGGCCGGCGGCGTGCTGTGCCACGTCAACCTGATCCCGCTCAACCCGGTGGCCGAGTCGCCCTATCAGCCCTCCGCGCCGGAGGCGTCCGCCGAGTTTCAGGCCATCCTCGAACGCAGCGGCGTCCCCGCGACCGTGCGCATGCGCCGGGGCATCGACATCGACGCGGGCTGCGGGCAGTTGCGCCGGAGGGTAGGGCAGATAGAACGCTGATTGACGCTGATGGCCATGATAAGCGCTGAGCTTCCAAGGTGATTACAAAACAGAATCATCAGCGTGTATCAGTTGCATCAGCGTGATCAGCGTTCTATTCAATCCTTCCGCACCAACACGACCTGTTCTAACACGAACCGGTCCGCGCCGTCCGGCAGCGCCAGCCGCTCCCCGGTCCCCGGATCGTAGAACCCGACGGCGATGCGATACGCGCCCGCCGCGGCGTCGGCCTGCACGTTGACCGTGTGCGCATCGGCCAGATACTCGCCCGCCAGCCAGCCGGGCGTCGGATATGCGCCGTTCCCCGGCTCGCTGTCGCCGTACCCGCGAATCTCCCCCGCCGCGTCCAGCAGATGGACGAACACGCTGTAGGGCCGCCCGGTCGCGGCCAGCGCCTGCCAGTGGAGGGTGACGGCGAAGCTGCCGCCCGCCGCGGCCTGCTGCACGGACAGATCGTACCCGACCAGCCGCGCGGCGTCGCCGAACTGCACGTCCGCCGCAAACTGCGGCTGCGGCGCGGCCATCTCGTGCGGCCGGCCGCGCACCGTCACCCGCGCCAGCGCGAGGTGATCCGCGCCGCCCGCGGCCAGCAGCCGCGCGCCGTCCGCGGCCCGGAACAGCCCCGCGATGAGCGGATAGCGGCCGTCCGCCAGCGTCGCGGGCACGCGGAAGAACGCCTGCGTGCGGATGAGCGTGCCGGGCGTCCACGCGCTCGTCGGATACGCCGCGCCGGGCGGGGCCTCCCAGTTGGCCGCGAGGCTGCCGTCGCGGTCCAGCAGTTGCACGAACGCGGTGTAATCCGCGGCCGGCCCCTCCGTCGCCTGCCAGAAGAGGCTGACCTTGCGCGTCTCCCCCGGCGCGGCCGGGCCGCCGTCCAGCGAGTAGCCGAGGAAGCGGACGCCGTCCCTCAGGTCGATCCGGGCGCGCGTCGCGATGGGCAGCCGTTCGGGGCCGAGCAGCCGGTCCGCGGGCAGCACCTCGAGGTCATACAGCCGCGCCGCCGCGCCGAGCGACGTCCCGTCCGCGGCGAGCGCATCGAGCGGACGGGACGCCTCCTTCGGGCGGACGCTGACCTCGACGCGGTAGCGGCCCGGCGGCGTGCCCGCGGGGATCAGCAGGCCCAATCGATCGACGTTGGCCCCCGCGCGGCCCGGCGGCTCGTAGTCGTGCTGCGCCCAGAGCTGGCCGAGGTCGTCGGTCAGCCGGACGCTGACCGCTGATCCGCCGCGCACGGCCGCGCCGCCCCATGTCAGCGCGAGCGGCGTCACCGCGTTGGCCGCGGGCACAGGCTGCGTGCTGGCCGCGACGCCGGCCAGCTCCAGCAGCCCCGCCGCGGGCAGCGCAAAGCGCGCCCACGGCTCGCCGGCCGCGGGCGACGCCAGCTCGACCACATCCCCCGCGTCCGCGGCCCACGCGCTGAGCCGCGTGCCCGGCCCGTACCATTCGTTGACGAACGGGAGGCCGCGGCCCGCCAGATACGCCTCGACCTGCGTCTCCAGGATCGCGCCGAGCGCGAGGTGCGCGGGGAACCAGACGCGGCCCGCGGCGAGCGCGGCGTCGAGGCGGCCGGCCACGGCAGCGCCCCACGCCGGCGCGGGGCTGAGGACGGCGTCGGGCGCGGCGTCCGCCGGGAGATCCGCCGTGTACGCGCGCCAGTAGCCGACCTGCCAGGGGTAGACGCAGAACACCGTGTCGCCCGGCAGCCCCTGCTCGACGGTGCGCGCGATGAGCGGCCGATAATCGTCATCCGCATAGCGCGGGACGTTGTAGAAGCCCCACAGGCTGGCGCCCGCCAGCGCGCCGATCAATGCCAGGGTCACGACGCCGATGCGCCGCCAGCGGACAAGCAGGGTTTCGAGCGCGGCCGCGGTCAGCAGCACGAACGCGGGCAGCGCCAGCAGCAGCAGCCGCTCGCCCCGCTCCGGGAAGAAGGGGTAGCGCAGCCCGATCAGCCAGCCGAGCAGCAGCGCGGTCGCCAGGGCCGTGAGCAGGAGCGCGGCGGGCGACGGGCCGGCCGCATCCGCACGGGGGATCGTCCGCCGCCTCATGCGCAGCGCCAGCCCGATGCCGAGCGGCGCGATCAACAGCAGCGCGTACGGCCACAACCCCGCGAGCGGCCCTTCGAGGTGTCCGACGAGGAACGCGGCGAGGTGCCGCGCGAGATAGGCGAGCGGGCCGAGCGGCCGATCCGCATCCGCGGCCACCTTCTGGCTGACGTAGAGCACCAGCCGCGGCGCGGCGTAGACGACCCACGGCAGATAGAGCAGCGCGACAACGCCCTGCACGATCAACCAGCGCAGCAGCGCGCGCCTGTTTCTCCGC
>MWBF01000405.1 GCA_002068935.1 Chloroflexi bacterium ADurb.Bin325 | reverse complement strand
GGTCTTCGGCGAGCGCATCCGCCTCGGCGGGTACGACGTCGGCCAGCCGCTGAGCGCGGCGAGCGTCACGCCCGTGACCCTCTACTGGCAGCCCGTGCAGACGATGGAGCGACGCTACAAATACATCCTTCGCTGGGCGGACGCGACGGGCGCGGCGCTGCCGGCCGAGCGCATCACCGAACGCGAGCCCTATCACGGCCTCCTGCCCACGACGATGTGGGGGCCGGGGCAGACGATCGTCGAGTATAGCGAGGCGTCGCCCCGCGCGGCTGATCCGGCCGCCGGGGATGTGCGGCTGATGTTGCAGGTCTACGACGCCGAGACCCTGGAGAAGCTGCCCCTGTCCGCGGCGGACCCGGCGCTGACCGCCGCGGACGGCCAGACCCTCCTGTTGCCCTATGCGCCCTAGCCCCCGCGACCCGCTGCATCCCCGCGCCGAACGCGCCGCGCTCGGCGCGGCCATCCTGCTCTTCGTCGCGCTGGGCGTCTGGTACAACCTGGCCGCGCCGCCCTTCGAGAAGCCCGACGAGGTGTACCACTATGCGTTTGCGCGCCACCTGGCGCAGGGCAACCCGCTGCCCGTGCAGACGGCCGAGGCGGACGGGCCGTGGCTGCACGAGGGCACGCAGGCGCCGCTCTACTACTTCCTGCTGGGTCGGCTCACCGCGGGCATCGACCAGAGCGACTTCGACCGGCTCAACGTGCAGAACCCGCAGGTCAACCTCGGCGTGCCGCTCTCGCCCGGCAACAAGAACCTGATGCTCTACAGCAGCCAGCCGCTGCCGCTGCGCGGGGCGAACCTCGCGATGCACGTGGGCCGCTGGTTCTCCCTGGCGCTGGGCTGCCTGGGGCTGCTGCTGATCTACCTGACCGCCCGGCTCGCGTTTCCCCCGCGCTCCCCGCTGCCCGTGTTGGCCGTCTTCCTGGTCGCGGCCATCCCGCAGGTGGCCTTCATCTTCAGCTCGGTCTCCAACGACAGCCTGGTCACCGTGGTCAGCCTGGCCGGCATCTACTGGCTGGCGCGGCTCGTCGCGCGGGACGCGGACGCGCCAGCCGCCTGGTGGGAGTGGAGCGTGTTGGGCCTCCTCCTGGGGCTGGCCGCGCTGAGCAAGCTCCAGGGGCTGGCGCTCCTGGCCCCCGCGGGCCTCGTCGCCCTGTGGACGGCCTGGCGGCGGCGGTCGTGGCGGCTGCTCGTGTCGATCGCGGTGCTGACGGTCGTGCCCGCAGTCGCGGTGGCCGGCTGGTGGTACTGGCGCAACTACGTGCTGTACGGCGAATGGCTGGCGGCCAACCGGCTGCTGACGATCACCGGCCTGCGGACGGCCCCGCGCACCTGGCGGGGCTTCGTGGGCGAGATGAACGGCCTGCGCTATTCGTTCTGGGGGCTGTTCGGCTGGTTCAATATCCCCCTGCCCGGCTGGGTCTACAAGACGCTCGACGGGGTCACGTTTATCGCGCTGGGCGGGCTGATCGTCTCCGGCGTCCGGACGCGGTGGCGACAGCGCCGCGGCTGGTCCGCCGGGCCGACGACGCGCGTCAGGCTCTTTCTCGGCCTCTGGGCCGTGATCCTGGTCGCGTTCATGGTCTACTGGTCCACCTTTGCCACCAGCAGCCAGGGCCGCCTGCTCTTCCCGATGCTGAGCGCGTTTGCGACGCTGCTGGTCGCGGGGCTGAACGATTGGGCGGGCCTGCTCCCGCGCGCATGGCGGCTGCCAGCGCTCGGCATCCTGCCGGCCGCGCTCGTCGCGTGCTCGCTCTACAGCCTCCTCGTCCTGCTGCCCGCGGCATATCGCGCGCCCGTGGCCGTGGCGGAGCTGCCCGTCGGCGCGCAGGAGACGCAGCTCACCTATGATGGCCGGGTGACGCTCGTGGGCATCGCCCTGCCGGAGGGCCGCTTTCATCCGGGCGAGGCCGCGCCGGTGACGCTCTATCTGGCCGCGCCGCGCAAGCTGTCCGAGAACCTGTTCCTGATCCTGCAACTGCTGGACGAGGACGGCCGCACGATCGGCAACATCACCACGCATCCGGGCTGGGGACGGCTCCCGACCAGCCTGTGGGAGCCGGGCCGCATCTACGAGGATCGCTATCTGATCCCCATCGACGGGCCCATCGACGGTCGGTCGCCGCTGCGGGCCGCGGTGTACGTCACGTTCGCGCGGCCCGATGCCATATCGACGCCGTTCCAGGCGTATGACGAGGACGGCGCGCCGGCCTCGCCGATGGTCGGCCAGGTCGATATCGCGCCGGCCCGGCTGCCCGCGCGCACGGACGACCTGCTGCCGGTCGATGTGACGTTCGACGACGGCATCCGGCTGATCGGCCGGCGCGCGCCGGCCGCGGCCGGCGCTGGCGACGAGCTGCCGGTCGCGCTGCTCTGGGAGGCGCAGGCCGCGCCGCAGCAGGACTACACCGCGTTCGTGCACCTGCTCGATGCGAATGGGGCCAGGCTCGCCGGCTTCGACGAGCCGCCCGCGGCCAACCGCTATCCGACGCGCTTCTGGCGGCCCGGCGACCGCGTCCTGAGCGAGGTCGTGCTGGCGCTGCCCGCCGACCTGCCCGCGGGCGCTTACGAGCTGTGGGCCGGCCTCTACCCCAGCGCGAGCGCGGGCGCGGTGCGGCTGCCCGTCGTCGCCAGCGACCAGCCGGTGCAGGATCAGGGCGTCCTGCTCGGCACGGTGACGATCCGATGACGCGGTCCGCCTGGCGGCGCGGCCTGTTGTTCCTGCTGATCGGCGCGGCCTTTGCCCTGCGGATCTACCGGCTCGACCTGCAAGATGTCTGGTGGGACGAGGCGCGCAACATCGAGGTGGCCGCGCGGCCCGTCGTCGAGATCGCGACCGCGGGCGAGCTGGACATCCACCCGCCCGTCTACTTCTACCTGCTGCACGGCTGGATGGGGCTGGCCGGCCGCAGCGCGTTCGCCATCCGCTTCCTGTCCGTCTGGTTCGGCGTGGCGTTCATCGCGCTGATGTACGGCCTGGGCCGGCGCGCAGGGGGGCCGTGGGCGGGCGGCGGCGCAGCGTTGGCCGCCGCGTTCCTGCCCTTCCTGCTCGGCGAGGCGCAGGAAGCGCGCATGTACACGCTGACGCTGGCGTGGCTGGCCGCGGCCGCGCTGGCTGCGGCCAGGCTCGTCGCCCTGCAACGGCGTCCTGAGCAGAGCGGTCACGGC
>MWBF01000404.1 GCA_002068935.1 Chloroflexi bacterium ADurb.Bin325 | reverse complement strand
GGAGGGAACTATGCGAGCCTATGTCCTGGTCCACGTTCGAACCGGAGAGGAGTATGGCGTGATAAGGGCGCTGAAGAGTGTGCCTGGCATCATCCGCGTCGATTTCACCTTCGGCCCTTATGATATCATCGCGGAGGTCGAGGCGCCGACGCTCGAAGAACTCGGCATGTCGGTCTCCGAGAACATCCGCTGTCAGCCCGGTGTGACCGACACCCTCACCTGCCTGGCGATCACGTCGTAGCCGCGCGGAGAGGTCTCCGCTCTGGCCGGTCTCCGGCGGACTTTTATATGCCCTGCCTCCGATAAGGCGCTGAAGCGCCCACTACGAGCCTGGGGTATTGGTTTGTAGTAGGCGCTTTCAGCGCCCGCGCCTACGAACCCGCTCTGGCCGGTCTCCGGCCGCGTACCCGGCATCTTTCGGACGGGCTTTTACGCGCCCCGGCGGCCCGCCTCCTGCACCGCCGCGCTCGCGGCCACTGCCGCGAGGTTCTCGGCGGCTACGTCCTTCCGTCGCTCGCCGCGGATGGCCGCCTCCAGCGCCTCGATGGGGAAGAGCCGGAGCCTGCGCAGGGCCGCCGCGCTCAGCAGCAGGCCCAGGTTCTTCCTGCTCCTCTGCGTCCCCAGCCCCGAACTGTCGATCACGACCTTCTGCGCGGGCGTGTCCAGCCCCGCAAACTCCGGCGTCGTGAAGAGCCAGCTCTCCCGCGTCAGCGCCCGCAGATAGCGGCCGGCCGCCTTGCGGCCCTCCTCGGTCACGAGCACCAGCGCGTCGGGCCGGCCGCTGCCGGTGAACAGGATCTCGCGCGGGCCGAAGATGAGCGTGCTGATGCTGTGGCCGGTCTGCACGGTCACGGGATAGTCGTCCTGCTGCGCAGCCCACAGGCCGGAGAGGAGCGCGGCCTCCCCGATCGTGCGCGCGGTGGAGCGGATCTTGCCGCCCGCGGAGCCGGCGATGACGAGCCTGAACTCACGGTCGAGCGTCGCCGCGAATTGGGGCGTCAGCGCGGCGCCGCGCAGGCCCGGCGCGCTGACGTGCTGGCCCGCGGCCGCCGCGGCGAGCAGCCGCGCATACTCCGGCCGTTCCCCGCGGTGCACGAGGCCCGCGGGCATGCCGAGCGCGGCGCGCGTCTCGATCAGCGCCCGCCGCGACCAGGCGTTGTTGGGCACATAGTGCGCGGTGCACAGCTCCCAGATGTCCAGCAGCGCAAAGCACTCGCCCTGCACCGCCTCCACGATCACATCGGCAAGCTCCCGGTCGAACGCGGTCCCGCGCCAGACGAACCCCGCGCCGTTGGCCGCGGCCGTCGCGCAGAGGTCGAGCGGCCGCTCCAGGTTGCCCCCGCGCGTCGTGGCGGTGACGCCGCCCGTGGGCGTGGTGGCGCTGTGTTCGCCGCCCGTCATGCCGAAGTTGAAGTTGTTCATCACCAGCACGGTCAGGCCGATGTTGCGCCGCGCCGCGCTGAGCCAGTGCGCCGCGCCGATGCCGATGCCGCCGTCGCCGATGAGCACGATGACCTTCAGGTCGGGGTCGGCCAGCTTGATGCCGGTCGCATAGGCCACGCTGCGCCCGTGCAGGCCGTGAAACGCATGCGTGATGAAGTACTGGTCGCCCAGCCCCTGACACCCGATGTCGGACACGATGACGACCCGGTGCGGCGGGAGGCCGAGCCTGACCAGGGCCGTGTTCAGGTGGTCGAGGATCAGGCCGTGGCCGCAGCCGGGACAGAAGGGGTATGCGCGCGCGTTGCGATAGCTCTCTAGCATAGGGCCTCCAGGAACTGGCCCGGCGCGATCAGCTCGCCGTCCACCCGGTTGAGGCCCACGATCTCCGGCGCGGCGCGGCGGCCCTGCGCGGCCCAGCGGTACACGATGCGCTCGATCTCGCGGCGATAGTCGCCCAGGTTCAGCTCCGCGACGACGATCCGGCGGGGCGGCGCCTGCGCGACCGCGGCCAGGATGGCGGCCTCGGGCACGGGCCAGAGCGTCTGGAGCGTCAGCGCGGAGACGGCCCGGCCGGCCGCGCGCGCCTCGTGGACGGCCGCGGCCTGGCCGCGAGCCGTGATGCCGTAGGAGACGAACAGGGTCGCGGCCGCGGGATCCAGATCTGCGCGCGTCAGGTCGATCTCGGCCTGGCGGTCTTCGATCTTGCGGCGCAGGTGCTCGTTCAGCCGCCCCACCTGGGCCGGGTCCTTCGTCAGAAAGCCCTGCTCGTCGTGGCTGGAGCCGGTGAAGCGGGTGATGTGCGCGCCGCCGATGGGGCTGAAGCGCGGGGTGGCGGCCGGCGGCTCGAAGCGATAGGGCGTGAAGGGCTCGTTCGCGGGGGCCAGCTGGCGGCCGCGCACGGGCGGCTGCTCGTAGGCGTCCGCCTGGACGGTGTGCATGGACTGGAAGACTTCCTTGTCGGTCAGCAGGAAGACGGGGCAGCGAAAGCGCTCGGCCAGGTCGAAGGCGCGGCGGGTCAGGCTGTAGCACTCGGCGACGCCGGACGGCGCCAGCGCGATTGTGGGGAAGCCGCCGGAGGTGCCCCAGCGGACGAACTGTACATCCCCCTGGCCCGGCGTGGTCGCGCCGCCGGTCGCCGGCCCCATGCGCTGCGCATCGACGATGACGAGCGGGACCTCGCCCATGATGGCGAGGCCGATGTTCTCGCTGTAGAGGCTGATGCCCGGCCCCGAGGTGGCCGTCAGCGCGCGCCGGCCAGTCATGGCCGCGCCGATGCACATGCTGAGCGCGGCGATCTCGTCTTCGGCCTGGATCGCGACGCCGCCGCATCTGGGCAGCTCGCGTATCATGTGGAGCAGCAGGGAGGTGGCCGGCGAGATGGGATAGCCGGCGAAGAAGTCGCAACCCGCATCCAGCGCGCCGCGTGCGATGGCGGTCGCGCCGTCGATAAACTCGCGCATGCAACACTCCCCGTTGAGCTAACTGTCTGTCCGATAAGCGCCGAGCGCTCTACCTCACCCCCATCCCCCTCCCCCTCTCCTGACGTACGAGCCTTCGACGCACGTCAGGAGAGGGGGAGTTGAGGGGGTGAGGCGCGTCAGAGCAATCCCCGGACAGGCATAATCTGCGAAAGCAGGCTTCTTAATGACGGTCGTAACTTCAGTCGTCGATGAGCCTCTTGAGCCAACGATACCCCCGCGCGGCGCACCTGACCATGACGCGGCACAGGTT
>MWBF01000403.1 GCA_002068935.1 Chloroflexi bacterium ADurb.Bin325 | reverse complement strand
GCGGCTATCGACCCAGACCGCCTCGCTCAATGCCAGCCGGTCGCCCTCCGCGGACACGACGTCGCCCAGCGCGCGGCGGATGGCCCAGAGGGTGTTGCGGAGGTTCTTGCGCGCGGCATCCTCGGCGCTCTCGCCCCACAGCAGGCCCAGGATGCGGTCGCGCGGGGTCGGGCCGGCCGCGCTGGCGAGATAGGCCAGCAGCGCGTTGGCCTTGGCCGGCAGCGCGACCGGCTGGCCGTCGCGCTCGATGCGCGGCACGCCCAGGAAATAAAAACACAGCATTCCCGCATTATACGGGATATGCTGTGAAAAGCCCTATGAGGCAAGCATCCCAAACGCCCAGCGCCCAGCATCCTGAGCGGGTTGTCCGGCTCGACGTGGCTGACGACGAAAGGCCAGTCGAAGGAGCGCTTCCGGCATTTTCACCCTGGACATGAGCGGGGCCGAGGCCCCGCCTTCGTCAGGCCGCCGGCTCCGGGACGATCTCCACCATCTCAAGCCCCACGTGGATCTTGATCTGGTCGGAGACGAGCCAGCCGCCGGCCTCCAGCGCGACGTTCCAGTTCAGGCCGAAGTCCTTGCGGTTCAGGCTTGCAGTGGCGCTCAGGCCCCAGCGACGGTTGCCCCACGGGTCCTTGCCCTGGCCCTCGTCGGTGACGGTGAAGGTGACGGGGTGGGTGGCGTCCCGGATGGTCAGGTCGCCGGTCACCTTGAACTCGCCGTCGCCGGCCGGCTCGATCTGCGTGCTGCGGAACGTCATGCGCGGGAACTTCTCGGCGTCGAAGAAGTCCGCGGAGCGGAGGTGCGCATCGCGCTTTTCGTCGCGCGTATCGACGCTTGCGGTCTCGACCCAGCCTTCCACGCGGGAAGCCAACAGGTTGTCGGGATCGACGATGATGTCGCCGTCGAAGCTGTCAAACCGACCGCGCACCGTGGCAATCATCATATGTTTAACCGTAAACTCGACCAGCGAGTGTGCGGCATCGATCTTCCAGGCCATTTCAATATCTCCTTACGATGTTTTGTCTTGCTCGATCAACAAGGGCAGTATCGCATGGCCGCGTCCTTCGCCGCGTCCTTTGTCGCGTCCCGTTTGCGGCCTCGCTCAGGGCGTTTCGCGTGTTCTCGCCCCCAAATTAAGGCGCACCTTCGCGCGTGCGATGCTTGACACCGCGCGCGCTTTCAGGTATCCTTCTGCCTTGCGATGGGCCACACATAACGCACAAAACGTTATCCCGGCGATCGTGAAGGACGGCAGGAATTCCGGATGCGCCGCGGCTGCACCCGGGGTTTCTGGGAGGATAGGCATGTACCTGACCAGGGGTAGTGATCTGAATACGGGCTGGCGGCGTCGGTGGGCATGGCTCGCGCTGGTGCTGGCCGTTGCAGTTTTGGCCGCGGCAGGGCCTGTCCGGGCCGCGGCGGCCGCGGATGAGCCGGTCGTCTACGTTGTGCAGCCGGGCGACCGCCTCGTGGATATCGCGGCGCGCTACGGCGTCAGCGCCAGCGCGATCGTGCGCGCAAACCGGCTGGCGAACTCCAATGTCATCTATCCCGGCCAGCGGCTGACGATCCCCGCGGCTGACGCGGCCGCCAGCGCGGCGACGCCGATCGCTGCGCCGACGGCCGAGCCCGTCGCGCCGACGGTGACGCTGCCCGCGCCGACCGTCGCGCCGGCTGCGCAGGCCGCGGGCGAGACGCCTACGGCGGTCAGCGCCACGGCCACGCCGGGGCCGAGATATCACACGGTCGAGCTGGGCGACACCCTCGCGAAGATCGCGCGCGCCTACGACGTGACCAGCGCGGCCATCGTCGAGGCCAACAACCTCGCCAGCGCCGACCTCATCTACATCGGCCAGAAGCTGCTGATACCCGCGGGCGGCGAGGTGAGCAGCAAGTCGGGCACGCCCATCCCGTTGCCCACGCCGACCATCTACACGGTCCAGCCGGGCGACACCCTGAGCATCATCGCCAGGCGTTACGACACGACCGTGGACAAGCTGGTCGAGATCAACGGGCTGGGCAGCCCGGACAAGCTGCGGGTGGGGATGCGGCTGCTGATTCCGGGGCCGGGCGGCACGACGCCCTCCTATCCGGGCCGCGCGACCAGCTTCGTGATCAGCATCTCGGAGCAGCGCTGCTGGCTCTACCGCGGCGAGACGGTGATCGCCAAGTGGGTCTGCTCGACGGGGCGCTCCGGCTCCGCCACGCGGCCGGGGACCTATCGCATCCAGTCCAAGCTGCCGAAGGCCTACGGCTCCACCTGGGATATCTGGATGCCGTACTGGCTGGGCATCTACTGGGCCGGCGCAAGCGAGAACGGCATCCACGGCCTGCCGTGGGATGCGCAGACCGGCAACCAGATCTGGAGCGGCTATCTCGGCACGCCGATCACCTTCGGCTGCATCATGCTCGACAACGTCAACGCCAAGATGCTCTACGACATGGCCTACATCGGCATGCCGGTCATCGTGCGACCATGACGGAGATCCGTGGGTTTTACTTCCCCGACGAGCTCTACTATCTGGTAGAGAAACATGTGTGGGTCCAGCCCATCGCCGACGGGCTGGCGCGCCTGGGGCTGACGGCGGTGGCCTATGCGCTGCTGCGGCGCTCGCTGGTCGCCATCAGCGTGCGGCCGCGCGTGCTCGGCCAGGAGGTCGCGCGCGGCCGCAGCGTGGCGATGGTCGAGAGCCTCAAGTACAACGGCCCGGTGTTGGCGCCCTTCGACGGCGTGGTCGTGCGCGCAAATGAGCAGGTCGCCGAGAGCCCGGAGCTGGCCGAGGCGGACCCCTACGGAAGCTGGATCGTGGAGATGCGGCCGCGCGCCTGGGACCCGACGGCCGCCGGCCTGTTGACGGGCGCGGCCGCGATGGCCGCCTACCGCGCCTTGCTGGAGGCGCAGAATATCACCCCTGAATGAGCCTCGCCCCCTCGGTTCGCACGTCAGATGGGCGAGCCGAGGGGGCGCTGCGTCCTCAAACTCTCGGATGCCGGCCGAAAACGCTCTGGCCGGGCTCCGACCGCGCCCCCTGGCCCGGCCGGAGCCGGTTATTCGGACAGATCCTGGCCTACTTCAAAAGCCGCGCGTGCTCGATCTGGATGCAGCGATCCATGACGACCTGTAGCCCGGCTGCATCGGCCGCCTCCGCAGCCTCCTCGTTCACGATGCCGAGCTGCATCC
>MWBF01000402.1 GCA_002068935.1 Chloroflexi bacterium ADurb.Bin325 | reverse complement strand
GCGGCCAGGATGCCCGCGCCGAGCGCGGAGGCCTCCGCGGCGGCGCAGCCGCGGATAGGCCGGCCCGTCACGTCGGCCAGGATCTGCCGCCACAGGCTGCTGCGGCTGCCCCCGCCCATGACGACGTACTCCGCAACCGGCTGGCCGGTCGTGGCCGCCACCCCCTCGGCGTGGAGCCGCTGCTCGAACGCGACGCCCTCCAGGATGGCGCGGTACAGGTGGTGGGGCCGGTGGATGCCGCGCCAGCCGACGACGATGCCGCTGGCGCTGGCGTCCCAGTAGGGGTTGAGCGCGCCGTTCCAGTAGGGCACGAGCAGCAGGCCATCCGCGCCGGGCGCGAGGCCGGCGGCCTGCGCCTCCAGCCGCGCCAGCACGTCGTTGGCCGTCTCGCCGGGCCGGGCATGGGCAAAGGCTTCGAGGAACCAGTCGATGGTGTACGTCCCGCCGAGGAGCACCGTCTCCAGGATGTATGAGCCGGGGACGCCGCCGCAGGTGGTCCTGAACGCGCGGTCGGCGACGTATTCGGCGGCATATGCGCCCGAGACAACCGCGGTGCCGAGGTTGAGATAGGCCGCGGCCGGCCCGGTGACGCGCGCGGCCAGCCCCGCGGCCTGCCCGTCGCCCAGCCCGCAGATGACGGGCAACCCCGCGGGCAGCCCGGTCAGCGCCGCGGCCGCGCGCGTCACGCCGCCCAACCGCGCGGCGGGCGGGTGTAGCTCCGGCAGTTGCGAGGCTGCGACGCCGGTTGCGGCCAGCACATCCGCGGCCCACTGCCGCGCCCGCATGTCGAACAGGCCCAGCGGGTCCGCGCTGCCCCAGCTGGTCGCCAGGCGGCCTGTGAGCTGCTGCACGAGATAGGCCTGCACGTCGGCGTACCAGCGCGTCGCGGCGAAGACCTCCGGCTCGCGGCGCGCCAGCCAGACGAGCTTGCCGACCGCGAGGTTGGCGGAGAGGGGTCGGCCGGCCAGCGTATGATACGCCTCCCGCCCCAGGCGCGCCTCGAGCTCGGGCAGCAGGTCGCTGCACCGCTCGTCGAGCCAGAGGAGGGCCGGGCGCAGCGGCGTCCCGTCGGCGGCGAGCGGGACGAACGTCTCGCGCTGGTGCGCGATGCTCAGCCCCGCCAGCCGCCGTGCATCGACCTGCGCGACGACCTCGCGCAGCCCGGCGACGAGCGCGCGCTGCCAGTCGCGCGCATCCTGTTCGTGCCAGCCGGCCCGCGGCATGGAGAGGGCGAGCGCGCGCCGCGCCTGCGCGACCGCGGCCCCGGCCATGTCCCAGACGATGACCTTGCAGGCGGTGGTGCTGACGTCGACGCCGATGACGAGGGGATCCACGGGGCAAGTATACCACGTTGTGGTACAATGCGGCCATGAGCCATACCGATGAACCGCCGCGCGAGAGCGATGTCGCGCGCTGGCACCGGCTGAGCGGGCAGCCCGACAACGTGACCGACGAAGGCGACATCGTCGATGCGTCCGAGGGGCTGCGGCTACAGTCCGAGAAGCGGCTGCTGCGCGCCGCGATTGCCCGGCTGTCCGAGCCCGGGATGCCCGCGGAGGCGCGCGGCGCCGCGCGGCTGGCCGCCAGCTATCTGCTGGCCGGCGACCTGGAGACCGCGCGGCGCTATATCGCGCGGGCGCACGCTCTGCTGGAGGACGGCTGACGCGCGGTCAGGATCCGTCCGGCGGCTGCTCCAATCCCGCGTGGGCCGCGCCGAGCAGCGCGGCCTTCGGGTTGAGGATGACGTGGATCGGCACGTTCCCCAGCAGGTCGCTGAAGCGGCCCTTGTCGCGGAAGTTCTCCAGGAAGGCGGGCTGCTCCAGATAGGGCAGCATGCGCGGGGGGATGCCGCCGCCGATGTAGACGCCGCCGGTCGCCAACACCTTCAGCGCGAGATTGCCCGCCTCCCCGCCGAGGATGCCGGCAAACAGCTCCAGGGTCTGGATGCACAGCTCGCTGGGGTTCGTGGGGAGCATCGCGCCCGCGAAGATCTCCGGGGTGGGGTCGCTGGCCGCGGCCAGCCGCGCGGCGAGCCAGGGCGGTTCCGTCGCGCGGCCCGTATCGCGCAGGAAGTGGTAGAGGTTGGGGATGCCCAGCCCGGAGCAGACGCGCTCGCAGCTGACGTGGTCGTACTTCTTCAGGAGATATTGCAGCAGCTCGATCTCGCGCTGGTCGCGCGGGGCAAAGTCGCAGTGGCCCCCTTCGGAGGGGTGCGGGGCGTAGTGCCAGCCGGCCCAGGTCAGGTAGGCCTCGCCCAGGCCCGTGCCGGGCGCGATCACTGCGCGGGTGCCGTGGTCGACGGCCTGCCCCACGTTGAGCGTGTGCAGGTCCTCGGGCTCGAGGATGGACACGCTGTAGGCGAGCGACTCAAGGTCGTTCAGCAGCCGCACCGACGTCAGCCCCAGCGCACGCGCCAGCTCGCCCTCGTCCAGGTTCCAGCGCAGGTTCGTGACGTAGGCGCGGCCCTGCATCACCGGCCCGGCCACGCCGAACACGCCGCGCTCGACCTGGTGTCCGGTCTGCGCGAGGAAGTCGGCCGCGATCTCCTCCAGCGAGGCGTATGCGGTGCTGGGGTAGGTCTTTTCGGCCAGCGGCGCGCGTTCGCCCGCCGACTGCGAGAAGACGGCCAGCACGGTCTTGGTGCCACCTATGTCGCCTGCGAGCAGCATCTGTCCTCTCCCACGTTGTTATGTTGGTACTTGCGATGATAACGGGCAATCGCGCCGCGTGCAACTCGCGCTCACTATGAACCTGGACCGCGTCGTGCGAGTGCGAGGTCGCGTGCAGTCGCCAGGTCGCCCGCGCCGGTGAGCCGGAGCACCGCCTCGCAATATGGCCGTGTCAGGGGTGTGATTGCGCCCTGCTGTAGCGCGGCGGCCAGCCCTGCGATGCCGTCATGCCCCGCTGCGTGTGTCTCCGGTGTGACGCTGGCAACCGCGCAACGCGCCAGGAAATAGGCCTTGTCGCTTACGGGCACATCGGGCGGGATGACCTCCGGCAGGTTCGGCATGGGCGCGACGTAGAGGACCGTCGGGGGCCCCGCGAAGTCCTCCAGCGCCTTGATGGTCAGTCCGTCCGCAGCCGCCACTTCCGGCGAGTAGAATACGTACGGCTCGCCCGGCAGGTCCAGCTCGCGACGGTAGAGCAGCGTCTCGGCCAGACTGCGGTCCACCTCCGGGCTGAACG
>MWBF01000401.1 GCA_002068935.1 Chloroflexi bacterium ADurb.Bin325 | reverse complement strand
CCCCCTCGGCTCCCCCTCTCCTGAAGGCGAGCCTTCGGCTCGCACGTCAGGAGAGGGGGATGGGGGGTGAGGTAAACCGGAGCAAGTTTTCGGATAGACACTTCTGGAAGCGCCCTGGGCGGAGGACGCAGTGCGCGCGCAGTCGAAGGGGCGGCCTCCGCTCAGGATGCTCCATTGGCGCGACGCGGCCATCTATGGTATAAACAGCACAATCGTCTGTGCAGCTACGGCGCTCATCGCGGAGGCCACCATGCCCACCATCACCATCCAGCAGACCGGCCAGGAGGCCGCCAGCCCCTTCAGCGCGCGCGTCAGCTTCGACCACGGCGAGAGCGTGCCCGTGACCATCACCGACCCGTTCAGCCCGGGGGAGGAAGAGCGGCTGGCGTGGTACTTCGAGAAATGGCTGGCGTTCCCGTTCACCGACGCGGTCAAGGCGGAGGACGCCGCGCAAAGCGTCGACGCCTACGGCAAGGCGCTGTTCGCGCAGGTGTTTGGCGACAGGCGCGCCTATGCCCGATACGTGAGCGCGCGCAACGCGGGCCTGGAACGCCTCGTCATCGAGGTGGCGGGCGAGCCGGCCTTCCATGCGCTGCACTGGGAGGCGCTCAAGGATCCGGATCTCGGCCGTGCGCTGAGCCTCGATGCGGTCTTCATCCGCCGCAACACGGCGTTCCAGTCCATGCCCGCGGCCGGCCAGCCCTCGCCGACGATCAACGTGCTCGTCGTCACCGCGCGGCCCCACGGCGCGGGCGATGTCTCCTACCGCACCATCTCGCGGCCCCTGCTGGACACGCTGGAGCGGGCGGGGCTGCGCGTGCGGGTGGACATCCTGCGCCCGGCCACCTACCGCAGCCTCATCGATCACCTGGAACGCGCGCGGCAGCGACACGGCGCGGGCCACTACCACGTCATCCACTTCGACGTCCACGGCAGCCTCCTGACCTTCGACCAGTTCGACCGTTTCGAGGCGCACATGCGGGAGGCCCGCCCCGGCCCGCTCACGTTCCAGCCCGTGCGCTATGGCCGGGACAAGATCGCGGCGTACGACGGGCAGCGCGGCTTCCTGTTCCTCGAGGACGCGGACGACGACGGCCTGCCGGTCGAGGGGGCCGACCCGGTCGAGGCCGGGGAGCTGGCGCGGCTGTTGCAGACGCACCGCATCCCCATCGCCATCCTCAACGCATGCCAGTCGGCCATGCAGGTCGGCGGCAGCGAGACGAGCGTCGCCGCGGAGCTGGTGAAGGCGGGCATGCAGTTCGTCGTCGCGATGGGCTACTCGGTCACGGTCAGCGCGGCGGAGAGGTTCATGGCCGCGTTCTATGGCGCGCTGTTCGATGCGCCGGACGCGGGCGGCGGCGACCCGACCTATGCGGTGCGCCGGGCGCGGCAGGCGCTGCGCGATGACAAGCGGCGCCGCGCCCATTTCAACCAGACGATCGCGCTGGAGGACTGGCTGCTGCCGGTCGTCCACTGCAACGACGCGGGCGCCCGCCTCGCGACGCGCGCGATGACCCCCGAAGAGAGCGACGCATACTTCCAGCGCAAGGCCGCGCGCTACGACCCGCAGGAGCCGCAGTACGGCTTCTTCGGCCGCGACCTCGACATCCTCAACATCGAGCGCCGCGTCCTGGCGCGCAACCTGCTGCTCGTCCGCGGCATGGGCGGCGCGGGCAAGAGCGCGCTCCTGCGCCACATCGCCGCGTGGTGGCAGCGCACCGGCTTCGTGGACGAGGTCTTCTACTTCGGGTGGGACAGCCGCGCGTGGAACCGCCAGCAGATCCTCCACGCCATCGCTGAACGGCTGCTCCCGCCGGGCGAGTTCAGCGGCGCGTTCCTGCCCATGGCGGAGGAGGCCCAGCAGGCGTATCTGGCCGAACGTCTGCGCGGCGCACGCCACCTGCTCATCCTCGACAACCTCGAGTCGATCACCGGCGCGCACCTCGCCATCAAGAACACGCTGCCCGAGGCCGGGCAGCAGAGGCTCCGCGCGCTCCTGCGCAGCCTTGCGGGCGGCCGAACGGTCGTCCTGCTGGGGTCGCGCGGGCCGGAGGCGTGGCTGCTGGAAGAACTGCCCGCGGGCACATATGACTTGCCCGGGCTGGACGCGGAGGCTGCGTCCGGCCTGGCGGACGCGGTGCTCCGGCGGCACGACGCGACCCGCTACCGCGAGGACCCCGACCTCCGTGAGCTGCTCAAGCTGCTGGCCGGTTACCCCCTGCCCATCGAGGTGGTGCTGGCGAACCTGGCGCGGCAGGCCCCGGCCGAGGTGCTGGCCGCGCTGCGCGACGGGCTGGCCAGCCTGGACACCGGCAGCGCGGACAAGACCGAGAGCCTGCTGGCGTGCGTCGACTACTCCTTCGGCAACCTCGCGGACGCGGACCAGCGGCTGCTGCTGGCGCTGGCGCCGTTCACCGGCGCTATCTATACCAATACGCTGCAAGTCTACAGCCAACACCTGCTGGCCCAGCCCGCGCTCGCGGGCCTGCCCGTGGAGCGCTGGCAGCCGGTCTTGCAGGCCGCGGCGGATCGGGGGCTGCTCGGAGCACACGCCGTCCCCGGCTTCCTCACGCTCCAGCCCATCCTGCCCTACTTCCTGCGCAGCCGGCTGGCCGCCGCGGGGCAGGCGGATACGAAGGCGGCCATCGAGGCCGCGTACCGCGCGTTCTACGACCAGACGGGCGAGGCGTTGGCGCAGTTGGCGCGGTCGAAGGAGCCGCAGGAGCGACAACTGGGGCTGGCGCTCATCGGCGTCGAGTACGAGAACCTGCGCGCCGCGGCGGAGCTGGCGCTGGCCGCATGTGCGGTATTCTATGCCCCTTATGATGCGCTAAGCGCCTACCTCATGGCGCGGCGGGACTTCGCGCGTCTCCTGGCGTTGAGCGAAGCGGTCTATGCGCGGCGCACGGAGTATGCGCCGGCGGCCCTGGCCGGCGAATTGGGGCTGGGCTTCGCGCGCTGTCTGGAGGACGCGGCGCGCTGCCGGCTGGAGCTCAAACAATTAGATGCAGCGACCCAGGCCTACCAGGACGAGTTAGCCTTGCTGGACACGATCGAGGGCGAATGGGCATCGCAGGCACGCACGTGGCAGGCGAACGCGTACCACAACCTGGGCGCAGTAGCGCAGGAGCAGCGGCAGTGGGCGAGCGCGGAGGGCTACTACCGGCAGGCGCTGGAGATCTACGTCGAGTTCGGC
>MWBF01000400.1 GCA_002068935.1 Chloroflexi bacterium ADurb.Bin325 | reverse complement strand
CATGTGCCGTCGGCGGTGATGACGGCATTGCTGTCAGACGAGGCAGCGCCGGGTAAGGCCAGAGCGCGCCAGGTCTGACCGCCGTCGTGCGACACCACGGCCCCGGTATCCACCAGGGCCAAGAGGGTCTGGTCTGAACCAAAGGCCGGGGAGAGCGCCACGTGGAATATCCAGGGGGCGGTCAGGATCGGCTCCCAGGTCAGGCCACCATCCCGGCTGCGCCAGACCTCCCCACTGCGCTCCGTCGCATTACGTACGCGCATGACTACAGTGTGATCCTGGATGAAGGTGGGTGAAACGACGAATTCCAGGAACCCCGAAAAAAACCGACAGGCTGGAGCGTCAGATTGTGCAGCACTCAAGGGCGCAAGAAAGGTGATTACTAACCAAAAGACGCCGCATCCTAATGCATGACGATAGAAGGCGTGCTTCATTGGTCCCCTCCTGAGGTTATGCAATCATAACCCGGACAGGCACAACTCAGACACGACATGTCTCGCCAAGCGACGCCCAACGGAGTCAAAGCGCCGAGCGCGGGCGAGGTTACCGGGGTAGGCACGAGCAAGTTGCTGGCTGTGTGGTCGGCCCCATCACTGCGGTGCGTGCTGTACCAGGCCACCGCGTTGATCCACGCGCAGCAGGGCTGTGCGGTCGGCATCATGCGGGGAAGCAGCCAGTTCATCAGGGGAGTTTGATAACCAGGCTGAACGTCGTCCCAGCGTAGTTGTGCGAGTCCTGTCAATATACCTGTTTCTGTCAGCCAAATAGGCTTATTTTGGGTGAGTTGAGGCTGTGGATTGCCATATCCTGAGACGCCCTCAAAGTAGTTATAGGCGCTTTCAAGGGCTCGTTTGACACAATCAGGATCCAGGAACATCTGCGGATTCTGGCCATCGACCCCGTTACATCTATATGGCCATGGCCCCAAGTGAAAGGTGCTGCCGTTGTTGGGGTAAGCATGAATAGCGATCCCATGGATGGGAAGTTTGGAGGTGAATAGCTGTGTGGGTGAGCTAGAACTGACGTGTCGGCTCTGCAATACCACGATCAGCGCCAGTGACAGGAGGGCGGTACACAGCACGCTCAGGGTGGACGTAGCACGTTGAGCCATCATGGGCTCCTTGATCTGGATGTCGCCGGAACTTTATCCGGGGCGATCAAACGAGCGGACCGCCAGAGGGCGTGAAGGTGGTGCACACGCGCGGGCCAACATTGACCGCAGTAGCCGGCCCATAGAATTGAGCCAAATATCACAAATTATACTTCCACCAGAGTCAGCGTTCTATGATAAGCATCATGCAAACCACATATTCAGAACTCGATACGTCAAGGTGAAGCTAATTGTCACAAGGTGACGAGCAGGGATACAATTGGCCTTGTCGCAGATACGGGGTGCAAAACGCTCAACCCCGATGGCACAAGAAAGGCAATATGCCAATCCTACCCTTTCACGCACTCACCCCCGCCCAGCTTGACCAGGCCCTCGCCATCTACCGCGACGCGTTCGAGGCACCGTGGGAGTGGCCGGTCGAGAAGGTCGCGCAGTTGGCGGACCGAACCATCCCGCCCTCTCCCTGGCAGAGCGCCGCGTTGCTGGACGGCGACGCGACCGTAGCAATCGCAATCGCTAAGTACTTCACCGAGACTAACCTGTGGTATCTCCTCTATCTTGCAGTCGATGCCGCGCGCCGCGGGCAGGGCGAAGGCTCGACGCTGCTGGCCCACATGCTGGCGCTCGGCGAGGAGCAGGCGCGCGCCGCGGGCCGGCCGGGCTGCCGCGGGATGCTGCTGGAGGTGGAGACGCCCGACGGGCCGCCCGAGGCCACCCGCGGCCTCCGCAGCCGCCGCGTGGCGTTCTACCGCCGCTTCGCCGCGCTCGACACGGGCGTCGCCGTGCCCCGCCCGCGGTGGATCCCGCCGGAGCAGCCCGATTGGAACATCATGTTCATCCCCGGCGCGGCCTGGGCCGGCGTGCTCGACGCGGCGGTCCGCCGCGAGCTCGTCCGCGCGCTGATCGTCGAGGGCTATGGCGCTCCGCCCGATGCGGACTGGCTGCTGGGGGCGCTGGCGCAGATCGTTTGATCGTTGTTTGCCAGCGGGCATATTGTGGTATAATCGGGCCAATCGAGCGTTTGGAGGGCTCGGCCTATGGTTGAAGTAACGATCGACAGCGTGCGCGTCAGCCTGATGTCGCAGCACCGCATCGTGGTGCTCAAGGATACGGCCGCGTCGCGCTACCTGCCCATCTGGATCGGCCCCTTCGAGGCGGATGCCATCACCATCGAGCTACAGAACGTCGAGGTGGCCCGGCCGCTGACTCATGACCTGCTCAAGGCCGCCATCGAGAGGCTCGGCGCGGAGATCGTGCAGATCACGATCACGGATCTGCGCAACGACACGTTCTACGCCGAGGTCATGCTGAGCGTGGACGGCCGTCGGCTGGAGATCGACTCGCGGCCCAGCGACGCCATCGCGCTCGCCGTGCGCGCCCAGGTGCCCGTCTTCGTGGCCGACGAGGTGATGGATCAGGCCGCGATCGTGCCCGAGCCGGATCTCGATACCGGGCTCGGCGCCGCCTCCGAGGGCGCGACGCCGGAGGACAAGACGCCCGATGCGTTCAGCGACTTCCTGGAGGGGCTGGATCTGAGCGGCCTCGACTGAGCCAGCAGGCCGCGCGGCGGCGATGGCGCGAGATGCGTGTGGACAGTGCTACAGGCCGGCCCGTGAGCCGGCCTTATTATCCCCTGTGGACCCGGCGCAACCAGGCGTAAGCGGCAATGGACAGACCCGACAAGACCATCCCGGCCAACCCGGAGGCCGAAGAGGCCGTCCTCGGCTCGCTGTTGATCGACCCCGACGCGGTGCTGAAGATCGCATCGTTCCTCGCGGCGGATGACTTCTATCGCGAGAAGAACGGCTGGATCTATCAGGCCGTCCTCGACCTGCACGAGCGCCGCGAGCCCGCGGACTTCGTCACCCTGACCGACGAGCTGGAGCGGCGCAACATCCTGCAGGAGGTCGGCGGCGCGGCCTACATCACCGCGCTCATCAACAGCGTCCCGTCCGCGGTTTATGTCGAGCACTACGCCCACATCGTCGAGCGCACCGCGACCTTGCGGCGGCTGATCGACGCGGCCGGGCAGATCGCCGCGCTCGCCTACGAGGAGGCCGAAGACGTCGGCGAGGTGGTGGATCGGGCCGAGCAGCTGGTGTTCAAC
>MWBF01000399.1 GCA_002068935.1 Chloroflexi bacterium ADurb.Bin325 | reverse complement strand
CGGGGCCGGAGCGGGCGTGGCCGCGCCGCCACAGGCGGACAGGATCAGCGCCAGGATCAACAGGATCGGCCAGAGGAATTTCTTGAACATATCTCCTTTTCTCCTTCGAAAGCAGGCGATGTCTGGTGGACAGCTGGGGCCCACCTGGTGTCAGGGTCCCTACATCAACGATCTGGCTCGGTCGTAAACCACCCCCTTTCGATCATGGCAAATGCGTCCACAAAAGCTTTCGCGTGGCGGCGCATCCGCCGCGTCACAGGCTGCTCCGTCCGCAAACTAACCGGGGAGATTCATCGAACGCCGAAGTACGGGCATGCGCGGCGAACAGAAACAGACGACGCAAGTATCGAGAGCCATTGGCGGAGAGACATGATTGGCAGGACTGCACAAATCGCAGCCAGGCGCCGCCGAAGGCGTCAACGCGTATCATAACCCATTTCGGGCAGTAGTCAAGTCGCGAATTCACGGGAGACATTCGGGGCGAACCCCCGGCGGACTATACGAACCGCCGCCTGAGGCCCGCCCCTTCGATTGATGTTACGACGTCGACTACGCCGCACCGCGCCCGCTCAGAGCGCTGGCGGGTTACGGCTTGAAGAAGAACTGCTCGCCGCTGTAGTCCGCGCCGATGGCCTGCCCGGAGATCGGCACGTTGCCCAGCCGCGCGTTCGAGATCATCGCATAGTTGACCTTCTCCGCGATGGGGAAGATCCAGATGTTATCGTAGTGCAGCTTGCGGATGGCCTCGTAGGCGGCCTTGTCCTCGTCCGAGTAGGGCACGGACTGCGTGCGCACCTCGGCCAGCCGCCACAGCTCCTTGATCTCCGCGGGCGGCTCCTCGCCCTCGCTGCCGCCGCTCGTCCGCCACTGGTGCCACAGGCGGGCCGACTGGTTCTCCAGCATGTAGTCTACCCACGTGCCGTCGGCCCACATCGGCTGCACATCCCAGAGCGAGGACATCTGAAGCTCGTTGGCCGCGGAGCGCGTGCCCCACAGCGAAGAATCGAGCTGCTTGACCTGCACATCGAGGCCCAGGTTGGCCTTCAACTGCGTCGCGACCAGTTCGGCCACCTGCCCGATGTCGGGCGCGTGCGCGCCGTGCTCGAACAGGATGGTGAAGACCTTGCCGTCCGGGCCGAGGCGCAGCCCCTCAGCGTTCTTGGTCATGCCCATCTCGTCCAGCAGCGCGTTCGCCTTATCGACGTCGTACTCGCTCGGCACGAGGGTCGGCATCTGGCCGTAGCCGAAGTAGACCGTGTCGATGATCTCCTGGCGGTTGATGCCGTGCGTGAGGGCCTCGCGGAACCGCACATCGCGCACCACTGCCCGCCAGTTCTCGTCGGCATAGGTGTAGTTGATGAACAGCGCCGTCGGATCGACGTGGTTGTCCATCAGGGTGATGTTGAAGCCGGCCTTCTCCGCGTTCTCCTTGTAGAGCGGGAGCTTGTTCAGGCCCGTGCTCTCGCGCACGTAGTCGACCTCGCCCGCGAAGACCTTCAGGGTCAGCATCTCGACATCGTTGACCTGCTGCGACTTCAGCGTGTCGATGTAGGGCAGCTGCTGGCCGGTGTTGTCCACCTTCCAGTAGTAGGGGTTGCGCTCGAAGGTGAGGAGGTTGGACTGGCCGGTGGGGGTCGTGTTGACCCAGGCGAACAGCACCGGGAAGCCGGCGCAGCGCGGGTTGGTCAGATCCCAGTTGGCGCAGTTCTTGTTGGCGAAGACCTGCCACCACTCGTCCGTCAGGTTGAGCTTCTCATACTCGGCCTTGAACGCATCGCCGGCGACATCCGCATACTTGATATGCCACTGCTTGAGCACGTGCGCGGGCCGCAGCATGTCGGTGTAGCCCTGCCAGCCCTTGACGCTGATCTCGCGCAGCAGGCCGCCGTAGGGCTCGTTGAAGGTGAGCTTCCAGGTGTAGTCGTCCAGGATATCCAGCTTGACGATCTCGCCGTCGGGGCGACCGCCGTCGCGGAACTTCGCGGGGTAGATGGGCGTGATCTTCTCGTTGCCGTAGACGTCTTCCATCACGAAGCGGACATCCTCGGTCGTGACCGGCTCGCCATCGGACCACTTGAGGCCCTTGCGCAGCGTGAAGGTGAACTCCTTGTTGTCGTTCTCGACCTTGTATTCCTTCACGATGCACGGCATCAGGCCATCCAACCCGATGCCGGGCGCGCACAGCAGGTTGTCGTTGTCCATGATGAAGATATCGGGGTTCCAGTTGGCGACGGCATGGGCAAAGTTGAGGGTGCCGCCATACACGCCGGGCTGCCAGTCGGGCAGATCCTTCTCCAGGATCAGGGTGCCGGGGCCGACCACAAAGGGCTCTTCGGGCAGGCGCTCCTCGATGGGCGGCAGCGTGCCGGCGGCGACCCGCTCGGCCAGCATGGGCGATTCCTTGTACTTGCCGGCGGCAGGCGCCTCGGCCGCGGGGGCTTCGGCGGCCGGCTTCTCGGCTGCGGGGGCCTCGGCGGCCGGAGCTTCAGCCGCGGGCGCTTCGGCGGCCGGCTTCTCAGCAGCCGGAGCCGGGGCCGGAGCGGGCGTGGCCGCTCCGCCGCAAGCGGACAGGAGCAGCGCCAGAATGAGCAGCACCGGGAACACGAACTTACGAGACATCGATGGTCCTCCTTGGTTGGATTTTCTCATCTGTCGAAGCAACGACGATGATCGAGCCGGCAGGTTTCGAAGCGAAAACGACGATCCTCCTTTCGATGCGAGTGGCTAAACGAAGCAGGCTTTTTTTGTTGCAAGATACGCCGAAGACACGAACGGGTGTAGCGAGTCACGGATGCATGCCGGTCAACCTGGGCGTTGCACCCGGCCATGACTATGGATACGGATATGGGCGCTACAAAGTCGGTTTATCTGCGAAGCAATACAGGGTCAGCCGGATTATAGGCCAGTTTCGTCATAGCCGTCAAATGCACGCGCGGGCCGACGAGGCGCGGGGGCTTGCCCCACCTCCCAGTCTCCTCTGCCCCTGGCCCGGCCGGAGACCGGCCAGAACGATTGCCGGATAGGTCCTCGGAGCAGAAACAGGCGAGGCGGTCTTCGACTATGCCCGCCCCGCGATTGCGCCCCGCGGCGCAGGGCAGTTTCATGTTGCGCCAGGTGAACCCGCCTGGCAACTGAAGTTGCGGCTATCCTTGCGAAGTCTGCCTGCGCAGACTGGAAACTAACCGGCGTAGGCCGGTTTCGTAGGGGTAGCCGCAGTTTCAACTGCCAGG
>MWBF01000398.1 GCA_002068935.1 Chloroflexi bacterium ADurb.Bin325 | reverse complement strand
GGCGGCGACGACGACGTGATCGACGCCGACTTCAAGGTGAAAGACTAAAGCGGCCGCGCCGCCGCCCCAAAAGGCAAAGGCGGTGCGAACACCCAGGGGCGCGGCCAAACGGCCGGGCCCCTTTCTGTCGCGATGACACGACGGGGGCCGTGAAGAACGAGGTGAACCATGCAACTGAATAACTTAACGGTTCGAGCCCAGGAAGCCTTGGCGGCGGCGCACCAGTTGGCGGAGCGGCGCAGACATCCGGAGATCACGCCGCTGCATCTGCTCTCGGCCCTCATGGCCGACGAGACGGGCATCGTGCGGCCCCTGGTGGCCAAGGTCGGCGGCAACCGCGAACAGATCGAGCAACTCATCGAGGCCGAGCTGTCGCGCCAGGCGGAGCAGTCGGGCGCCGCGGCCGTCGGGCCGGACCTGCAGAAGACGCTCGGCCAGGCCTCGCGCGAGGCGGCGGCGCTGCAGGACGAGTACATCTCCACGGAGCATCTGCTGCTGGCCCTGCTGTCCGGCAAGGGGCCGGCGGCCGAGGTGCTGCGCCTGAGCGCTGTGGACCGCGACCGCGTGCTGACGGCGCTCAAGGAGATGCGCGGCGGGCAGCGCGTGACGGACCAGAACGCCGAGGACAAGTACGACGCCCTGAAGCGCTACAGCCGCGACCTGGTGGACCTGGCCCGCCGCGGCAAGCTCGACCCCGTGATCGGCCGCGACGAGGAAGTGCGCTCGGTGATTCACGTCCTGTCGCGCCGCACCAAGAACAATCCGGTCCTGATCGGCGAAGCCGGCGTCGGCAAGACGGCCATCGTCGAGGGGCTGGCCCAGCGCATCGTGGCCGGCGACGTGCCGGCGGGTCTCAAGGACAAGCAGGTGGTGGCCCTGGACATGGGCGCGCTGGTGGCCGGAGCGAAGTTCCGCGGCGAGTTCGAGGACCGGCTCAAGGCCGTGATCCGCGAAGTCACTGAGAGCCAGGGGCGTATCATCCTCTTCATCGACGAGATGCACACGCTGGTCGGCGCCGGCGCGGCCGAGGGGGCGATGGACGCGTCGAACCTGCTGAAGCCGGCCCTGGCGCGCGGCGAGCTGCGCTGCGTCGGCGCGACCACGCTGGACGAGTACCGCAAGCACATCGAGAAGGACGCGGCCCTGGCGCGGCGTTTCCAGCCGATCTTCGTCGGCGAGCCGAGCGTGGAGGACACGATCACCATCCTGCGCGGCCTGAAGGAGAAGTACGAGGTCTATCACAAGGTGCGGATCACCGACGGGGCCCTGGTGGCCGCCGCCACGCTGAGTCACCGCTACATCGCCGACCGCTTTCTGCCCGACAAGGCCATCGACCTGATGGACGAGGCGGCCAGTCGGCTGCGCATTGAGAACGACAGCATGCCCAGCGAGATCGACGCCCTGAAGCGGCAGACGATGCAATTGGAGATGGAGCGCGAGGCCCTGCGCAAAGAGACCGACCCGGCCAGCCGCCAGCGCCTGGACGACATCGAGAAACGCCTGGCGGAGCTGCGCGAACAGGAAGGCAGCCTCGTCGCCCGGTGGGAACGCGAAAAGCAGTTGCACCAGAAAGTCGGCGCGATTCGCGAGGAGATCGAGGAGTGCCGCCTCCGCGTGGAACAGGCCCAGCGCGAGGGTCGCCTGGAGGAAGCGGCGCGGCTCGTGTACGGACGCATCCCCGAACTGGAGAAGCAGGCGGCCGCCGCCGAGCAGGAGTTGCAGCGCCAGCAGGCGGCTGGCTCGATGCTCAAAGAGCAGGTCGAGGCCGAGGACATCGCCGAGGTCGTGGCGCGGTGGACCGGCATCCCGGTGTCGAAGATGCTCGAAGGCGAGCGGGCCAAGCTCCTGGCGATGGAAGATCGGTTGCACACGCGCGTCATCGGTCAGGACGAGGCGGTGACGGCGGTCTCCAACGCGGTGCGCCGCAGTCGCGCGGGGCTCCAGGACTCGCGGCGGCCCATCGGATCGTTCCTGTTCCTTGGTCCGACGGGCGTCGGCAAGACGGAATTGTCGAAGGCTCTGGCCGAGTTCCTGTTTGACGACGAGGACGCCCTGGTCCGCGTGGACATGAGCGAGTTCATGGAGCGGCACAGCGTATCGCGGCTGATCGGCGCGCCGCCCGGGTACGTGGGCTACGAAGAGGGCGGCCGGCTGACCGAGGCCGTGCGCCGACGGCCGTACTCGGTGGTGCTGCTGGACGAGATCGAGAAAGCTCACCAGGACGTGTTCAACATTCTGCTGCAGATCCTGGACGACGGTCGCCTGACCGACGGCCACGGCCGCACGGTGGACTTCAAGAACACGGTCATCATCATGACCAGCAACCTGGGCAGCCAGGTCATTCAGCGAATGGCCGACGAAGGCGCCGCCGCGTGGGAAATCGAAGCCCGCGTCAAGGAAATGCTGCGCGAGACGCTGCGCCCCGAGTTCCTCAACCGCATCGACGAAGTGATCCTGTTCCACAGCCTGACCAAGGAGCAACTGGCGTCGATCGTGGGATTGCAGCTCAACCTGCTGGCACGCCGCGTGGAGCAGCAAGGCTACCATCTGGAGACGACCGAGGCGGCGCGGCGACTGGTGGGCGAAATGGGGTACGATCCGACGTTCGGCGCGCGGCCGCTGAAGCGGGCCGTGCAGCAACTGGTGGAGAATCCGTTGGCACAGAAGCTCTTGGAAGGCCGGTTTGCGCCGGGAGCGACCATCACTGTGGACGCCGACGGCGAGGCGCTGACCTTCCGGTGATTCCCCCTCCGTGGGTAGGCCATCCGCACGCCAAGACGCATCGCGCCGCCCATCGGGCGACGTCGGGCGCTCAGAGCGGTGGCCGAACACCATGGCCCCGGACAGGGGGGATTGTCGCTGGAGCCGCGAGTCGGCCACCAATGCAATTATAGACCGGTCCGGTACACGGGCAAGCGAGGGAGACAATTATCCCCTCGCCACGTCAACAACTTGTGCCGTCACGATTTGCCGTCGCCGTTGGGCAGGGTCCCGGCCGAGAGGGTGTAGAGCCACCAGCGGGCCTTGGGACGGCGCGACTGACGGGCTTGCCGGTCGAAGTAAAGCGTCATCACGCCCGGCGGCTCCACGGACACGGTGTACCAGTGGCGGCGCACGTACAATTCGCCGCTGCCGTGCGAGCACGGGCCGGTGGTCTTCCACGCGTGGAGAACGGCCGTAACGCGGTACTCGGCCCCGCGCCAGGTGAAGCGCGAGGGCAAGGCCGGCTC
>MWBF01000397.1 GCA_002068935.1 Chloroflexi bacterium ADurb.Bin325 | reverse complement strand
CGATCGAGGCGACGTTTGCCGCGGGCGAGCCGTGGCGCGGCGAGATGGAGCGCGTGCCCGGCCGCACGCTCGTCAGCTCCGTGGAGGTGGTGAAGGCCACCCGCGGCGTCATCTACGCCGCGGGCGAGCCGGTCAGCGCGGACCGGCCCTATCGCGCGCTCTACTATCCGCCCCACGAGCTGGTCTCGCTCTCCGCGGTCGGCCAGCCGCGCGCATACACGATCCTGTCATACCTGCTCGCGCCCGACGCAGACCTTCTGCGTGCGGCCCCGGCGGACTATCCGCCGGAGGTCGCCGCGCGCTATCTGCAACTGCCGGACGGCCTGGACGCGCGGCTGGCGGCCTTCTTGAACGAGGTCGCGCCCGCGACGCTATCGCCGTATGACCGGGCCATCGCCATCGAGACCGCGCTGCGGCGGCTGGAGTACAGCCTGAACGTGCCGACCCCGCCCGCTGACCGCGAGCTGGTCTCGTGGTTCCTGTTCGATCTGCAGAAGGGCTATTGCGACTATTTTGCCTCCGCGATGGTGGTGCTGGCGCGGATGAGCGGCATCCCCGCGCGGCTGGCCGTGGGGTATGCGACGGGCAGCTACAACACCCAGACCGCCGAATACACGGTGACCGAGCTCTTCGCGCATTCCTGGCCGGAGCTTTACTTCGCCGGCATCGGCTGGGTGCGCTTCGAGCCGACGCCGGCGCAGGAGCCGCCGCTGCGCCTCGCGGCGGACCCGCGCACGTTCACGCCGGACTATCTGGGCATGATCCCCGATCTCGCGCCCGGCCTGACCGAGCTGCGCGAGCTGGGCGCGGCCAACCTGGTCGTGGAGCAGCGCGAGGCCGCGACCTCCAACGTGCTCGCGGTGCTGGCCGGGCTGCTCCTGCTGTGGTCGCTCGTGCGCCTTGCGCGGCTCGCGTTCAGCCCGCTCACGGTCGCGGATGCGCCGGGCCGCGCGTATGCGCGGCTGGTCGCCTGGGGCAGCCGCCTGGGTCGGCCAGCCGCGCCGGCCGACACCCCGCGCGAGTTCGTCCAGGGGCTGGCCGCCGCCGCGGCCGTGCGCGCGCAGCATGCGCGGCTCCTGAGACGCGGCGCGGTCGCCGCGGCGAAGGTGGTGCAGGAGGACGCTGGCGACCTGCTGGATCGCTTCGAGGCAACGCGGTTCGGCCCGGAGGCCGCCGCAGAAGAAAAGCACGGCCGCCGCTGGGCGCGGCTGTGGCCTGCGCTGCGGCGGGTGTGGCTGGCGCGGTGAGGGCCGCTCCTGGCAGGTCTCAGCGATTGTTCAACCCTTTAGGGAACCTATACGATGAAGACAAATAAACACTCTCTGCTTTTGATCTTGATGGTTGCGCTGGCAGCCTGCACGAGTCTGCCAGCGTCGCCGACCGCGACGCCCGAACAAAGCGTAAGCGAATTGCCCGGCGGCGGCTTCACCTATGTGCTGCCCGACGGTTATTTGCTCAATCCGTCCGTCGGTCCGGAGGGTGATGAGATAGGCGACGAGCGCTCGATTTTGCTGGGCAAGGAAGGCGCCACAGATCTGGGGCCACTGGTGCGCGTTGGGGGTGGCGTGCTGCAAAAGCCGTTCACGGCGGAAGCCCTCCTGGACGCTTACCGTGACTACTACGGCAACCAGTACGGTTTCGAGCTCAGCGCGACGAAATCGCTGGTCACAGCCAATGGTCTGGACGGCGCCCAGTTCACCTTTGCCACGACGCTCGGCGTCGAAGAAAGCACGGGTCAGGTGACGATCCTATCGAACGAGAATCAATTTGTGACGCTGGTGGCGATTGCCGATGACGAGGCATGGGATGGGAAGTTCTCAGGCGAAGTTGCCGCCCTGATCGACTCCATTGCCTTGACCGAGGTTCAGACCATCCTCCCCGACGTTGCCGCAATCGCGTTGATGGACGAGACTTCCATCCTCCCGCAGGCGTATTCGCTGGGCTGGACGACCTTGACCTTGCCCGAGGAGGTCGCGGCTGTGGTGGACGAGTCGCTGCGCAGCCGCCCTGCAAAAGTGGAGGGCATCATCGCGCTGCCGGAGGACGAGGGCGCGCATCCCGTCGCGTTGGTGTTGCACGGACGCTTCGGGCAGGAAATTTGCCGCCTGATGGCGGGTTCCGTCAGTTCGTCCGCCCAAGTCAACGTCACGTTTTGTCTGCCCGGCGGCGCGGAGTCGCGCTTCGACGTCGGCGAAGCCAACCTTGTCGGCGCGCTGGCCGAAGAGGGCTACGTCGCCCTCGCCATCAACCTCAACGACACCTACGACATTTTCAGCGTGGAGGGCGTCGTTGACGGGATCGACCTCAACAACATCGGCGACTACTTCATCCCGCAGCTCGTCCAACTGCATCTCGACGCGCTGACGGACAACGAGCTGCCCATCGACCTGAGCGGGCGCGTCGACTTGAATCAGCCGCTCTTGCTGCTCGGTCATTCGCGCGGCGGCGAGCTGATCCTCGACCTCGCGGAGAAGATGCCTGTCTCCGGTTTGGTTCTGTTCGGCGCCCCCGGCGACGGCGGCTTGTCCGCGCCGCCCGATGTGCCGCTGGGCATCCTCTACGGGGAGTGCGATGGCGACGTCTACTACTGGGACAGCCAGCGCTACTTCGAAGAGGCGGAAAACGACCCCGACCGCGCGGCGTTCGCTTCGGCGGTCATGGTAGAGAAGGCGAATCACAACTTCTTCAACGGATTGATCGGTATGAACGACGACGGCGGCAACAAGATCGGCAACCCCCACTGTTTCGCGGAGGACCGCGGGCTGTCGCAGGAGCAGCAGCAGGCGTTCATGGTCTCCTACGTGCGCGACTTTGCGGCGATGCTGCGCGGCGCGCACCCTTTTTCCGTCGAGCGACCTGCGCCCGCGCAAATGTACGGTCTGCCCGTCATCACCAATTTGACGACAACCGACAAACGGATCCTGCTGGACGGCGAGGGGGTCGGCGAGGAAGCTGGCGAGGGGCTATCGGTCACCTCGTGTGCGGCCAAAGCGATCTGCCACCCAACGCTTATCAACCTCGATGAGTTTAGCGTGCCCGGTGAACCGATCATGAAACGGCTGACCTGGGAGCGGCCCCATGCGAGCTACACCCTGACCTTCGCCCCCATCGACGCGATGCTGTACGACGCGCTCAACATCCGCGCGGTCCTGGATCCGACCAGCGACCTGAATCGCGGCGCGGCGGCTATCGACTTCACGGTTCGTCTGATGGATGCGGCGGGCAACCGC
>MWBF01000396.1 GCA_002068935.1 Chloroflexi bacterium ADurb.Bin325 | reverse complement strand
CCGGTAGGCGGCGGCCTCGGGCAGCAGCCCGTTGGCCTCGCGGGCCGTGCGCCGCTCCCAGAAATGCCGGCGCGTCTCCACCCAGGCCGCGTGCAGCAGGTTCACGCCCAGCCAGGCCGAGAAAAGGGCGACAAGGATAAGCACGATTTCAAACATTAACGTTTAGTTTACAGTTTCCGCGCCAGGATGCAAGAGCAGCGATTTGCCGTTTACGGGTGCCGGTTTACCGTTTACACTTCCGGCATGTTCAAGTTCGACCTCCACCTGCACTCCTGCCTGTCGCCCTGCGGGGATCTCGACGCCTCGCCGCGCGCGGTCGTGCGGGCAGCGAAGGCGGCGGGCCTGGACGGGATCATGCTCGCGGACCACAACTCGTCGCGCAACAGCCCGGCGCTGGCCGAGGTGTGCCGGCGCGAGGACTTCCGGTGCCTGTTCGGCATGGAGATCACGACGGCGGAGGAAGTCCATTGCCTCGCGGTGTTCGACACGCTGGAACAGGCCGCCGCCATGACCGAGGTCTGCTACGAGGCGCTCCCCAAACGGGTGAACCAGCCCGAAGTCTTCGGATATCAGGCCGTGGTGGACGCCGAGGACAATGTCGAAGAGCTGGAGTGGCACCTGCTCGCCGCGCCGACGCGCCTGCCGCTGCGCGACGCGGGTGCCCGCGTCCACGGGCTGGGCGGGCTCTTCATCGCGGCGCACATCGACCGGACGGTCTTCAGCGTCACGTCCCAGCTCGGCGGGCTCGCCGGCGACGAGGGGTTCGATGCGGTGGAGCTGAGCCGGCACGCCGACGTGGCGGTCTGGCGCGAGAAGACGCTGGGGCTGCCCTTCATCCGCTCCTCGGACGCGCACTACCTTGAGGGCATCGGCGCGATCTGGACCGAGGCCGACCTGCCCGCGTTCTCGGTCGCGCAGTTGCGGCGGGCCTTCGCTGATAACAACCTCTCGTGGAACGTCAGGAAAACAGGATAAACATGATCGCTCACATCAGAAAACAGCTCGGACACGACGCGCACCCGCTGGTGCAGTTCCTCAAGTACGGCATCGTGGGAGGCCTGGCGACCGCCACGCACATCGTGGCCTTCTTCCTCTGCGGCTGGTTCTTCCTGCCGTGCCTGACACAGGACGACATCGTGATCCGGGTGCTGGGACTGACCGTCCCGGCGATGTCGGAGAGCGCGCGCGCCTGGAACGCGGGCTGGTGCAACGCGCTTGGCTTCGTCGTCTCGAACACCTTCTGCTACATCCTCAACCGGCTCTTTGTCTTCAGGCCGGGCAAGCACCACTGGGCCGTCGAGTTCATGCTCTTCTTCGCGGTCTCGGGCGTCAGCATGGTGATCGGCACCGCGATCCAGACGTTCCTCATCACGCGGCAGGGCCTCCAGACCACGCTGGCCTTCGGCGCCAACATCGCCTGCGCGCTGCTGATCAACTACGCCATGCGCAAGTTCGTGATCTTCAAAGGGTGAAGGACGGGTGTGCCCGGAAGGCACGCGGCGCCCCGTTTTTTGTTCCCAAAACGGGCCGGATATGGTTTGATGAACGTCATGGACGATAAAACAAAACGACTGATTGTGAATGCCGTTACGTTCGGGCGCGTGCCGTTCGTGGTCCTCTTCATGGTGCTGGCGGTCGTTCACGCGTATCTTCCGTACTGGTGGCTGGCCGTGGCGGCGACCGCGTCGCTGGCGATCGCCTCGCTGACCGACCTGTATGACGGGAAGCTCGCGCGCAAGTGGAACGTGGTCAGCAAATTCGGCGCGATGGCCGATCCGCTCATGGACAAGGTCTTTTACCTGGTGGTGTTCCCAACCCTGCTCTGGCTGCTGGGCCTGCAGCCGCACGAAGCGGTCCACGCGCTGGTCATGCTGGTCTTCACCGTGCTGTATATCCTGCGCGACCAGTGGGTCACGTTTCTGCGCTCGGTGGGCTCGCTCTACGACGCCTATTGCGGCGCGAACTGGCTGGGCAAGTTCCGCACCGCGGCCAGCTTTCCGGCGGCCTGCGTGATCTACGTGTACGTCTCGCTCCACCCGTTCTTTCTGCCGCAGGCCCTGATCTACGCGATCGAGGCGTTCCTCATCTTCGTCAACTTCTGGTCGATCGTGGTCTACACCCGGCAGTACCTGCCGTACCTGAAGAAGGCGCTGGACAAGAACTGAGGCGGCGCGGGGGCGGCCCCGCGCGCGGCCCTTTCATTGCACCCAGACGCGGCGCGCGCGGGGGCCGTCGAATTCGCAGAGGTAGATGCCCTGCCACACGCCGAGGTCCACGTGTCCGCAGGTCACCAGAACCTGCAGCGAGCAGCCCATCAGCGAGGCTTTGATGTGCGCGGCGGAGTTTCCCTCCGAGTGTTCGTAGAACGCCTGCCGCAGCGGCACCATGACATCCAGCTGCCTGAGCATGTCGGACACCACGTGGGGGTCCGCGTTCTCGTTGATCGTCAGGCCGCAGGTCGTGTGCGGCACGAAGAGCGTCACGACGCCGTCGGCGATGCCTAAAGCCTGAACGGCCTGCTGCACCTGCGCGGTGATGTTCACGAACTGCTCGCGCGACCGGGTCGGCACGTCGAAAAATTTCATGACGGACTCCTTTCAGTTGATCCTGTTTGAACGCCCTGCCGAAGCCTGAACAGCCGGCGCTTCTATTTCCCGTAGCGCGTCTCGTACATGGCCGCGCCGACCTTGCGGGCGGCTTCGACCAGCTCGGGATAAGGCTGGTCGGTGACGGTCAGGAACCCGATCTGGTAGTTCTCGCCGTCGGGCCTTCCGGTGAGCGCCTGGTCGCGCCACTGGAACCAGTGCGTGCCGACGTAGCGCGGGTGCGTGAGGCAGGAGGTCACGAAGGCGCTGTAGCAGGCGGCCCGCTCCTCCTGGCTCTTTGTGGCCACCAGGCCGGTGTGGAACAGGCCGCGGTCGAGCGCGCCGAAGTGAAACTCGCCGTTGATCATGGGCTTGTCCTCGCTGCCCTCGGGCAAGTCCTTGGTCACCCGCTTCTGGTAGGTGTTCACGCTGACGACGTCGCAGTATTTCGCGGCGGCGCGGTAGACGCTGGGCGCGCCCCAGGCGATGCGGCTGCCGAGGTAGAGGGTGTCGGGCGCGGCCGCCTTGACCGCGTCGCGGACGGTGCGGAAGTACTGCTCGGCGACCAGCGTGTGGAAGCCCTCCAAATCCGCGCCGCACCGCTTCTCGTCGGGAAGGTTCGTGACGGCGAGCAAGGCGTCCCATGAAG
>MWBF01000395.1 GCA_002068935.1 Chloroflexi bacterium ADurb.Bin325 | reverse complement strand
CCGGCAAGATCGGCGACGGCAAGATCTTTGTGACGGGTATCGAACAAACGATCCGCATCCGCACCGGTGAAACGGGCACGGACGCGCTTTGAGCACAACCATCAGGACACAGCTTTCATGAACACGCTCTTCAAGTTCTACGTGCCCGCCTGGTTGTTCCTGGGGCTGGCCGCGGCGCGGATGCTGCCCGCGCTGTGGGACGCCGCGCAGCGCGCCCCGGCCTGGCTGCGCGTGCCGTGGCAGGCTGCGGCGGGCGTGCTGCTGGCGGGCAGCCTGGTCTTCCTGGCCGTCGGCGTGCGCCATCGGGTGGACGACCGCTTCCCCGGCGCGCGGCCGCCCCTCGGCACGCTGGACGCGACCGCATACATGACGGTGGGGGAGTACACCTGGCCCGACTCGGACAGCGTCATCCCGCTGCGCTACGAGCGGGAGGCGATCCAGTGGCTGCTGCGCAACGTGAGCGGGACGCCGGTCGTCGCGGAGGCCCCCGCGGGCAGCTACACGGTGGGCGACGAGAGCGTAAGCTACGACTACTACCGCGCGGGCGGGCTGCGCGTCGCCAGCCTGACCGGCTTTCCGACCTTCGTCGGCCAGCACCAGTACGAGCAGCGCCCCGGCGACCAGGTCGCGGAGCGCACGATGCAGGCCATGCGCCTCTTCCAGACGACCGATATCGCAGAGGCGCGGCGGCTGTTGGCCGAGCTGCGCGTGGGCTACGTCTACATCGGCCGGCTGGAGCGCATCCTGTTCAGCGCGGATGCGCTGCGCAAGTTCGACGTGCTGGTGGATGCCGGCGAGCTGGCCGCCATCTACCGCAACCCGGATGTGACCATCTATCGGGTCAACCGGCCCGGCTGAGCGCGGCGTGGGGGCGGATCCCGGAGCTGTCTGCGCTCGCGCTCGTTTGGAATCGCGGATTTTTTGGCGACATCTGTTCGTCATGCTACAATCGTCGGCTGGTTCGCATGTTTTATCGCTGTAGGATTCGTCCATGCTTGCGGTGATTTCCTGGTGGTTGATCGTCCAGGCGCTCGGCCTTGCGGCCCTGCCGCTGACCTGGCGGCTGTTCGCGCGGTTCAGCGGCCGGGGCTACCCGTTTGCGAAGGCGTTCGGGCTGCTGCTCGTGGCCTACGTCCTGTGGATCGGCGCGATCTTCCATATCGTCCCGAATGACCTGGGGGGCATCCTGGCCAGCCTTGTGATCGTCGCGGGCATCTCGTGGACGATCGGCCGCGCAGGCTGGCAGCGGGACGCGGCGGGGGGGCGGCCCCTGCTGGCGTGGCTGCGGGCCAACCGGGGGCTGGTCATCGCGGCCGAGGCGCTGTTTGCGGCCGTGCTGATCGGATGGTCGGCCTTCCGCGCATATAATCCCGACATCGCCGGCACGGAAAAGCCGATGGAGTTCGCCTTCATCAACGGCGTGCTGAACAGCCGCTTCTTCCCGCCGCAGGACCCCTGGCTCTCCGGCTACGCCATCAGCTACTACTACTTCGGCTACGTCATGCTCGGCCTGTTCATCCGGCTGAGCGGGGTGGATCCGGCCGTCGGGTTCAACATGGGCGTGGCGCTGTGGTATGCGCTCGTGATGCTGGGCGCGTTCGGCGTGGCGCAGATGCTCGTCGCCGCGGCGCGAGATTCGGGCCGGCCGGCGGCCGGCCGCAACAGCATCGGCTGGGGGATGCTGGCCGCGCTGTGCGTGGGCCTTCTCGGCAACCTCGAAGGGCTGCTCGACACCGCGTACCAGCGCGGGCTGCTGCCCCTCTCGCTCATCCAGTGGTTTGACATAAAGGGATTGACCGACGCCGCGCCGACCGGCGGCTGGACCGGCGGGTTCTGGTGGTGGTGGCGCGCGTCGCGCGTCATCCACGACAAGGATCTGATCGGCAACTCGGTCGAGCTGATCGACGAGTTTCCCGCGTTCAGTTTCATCCTGGGCGACCTGCACCCGCACGTGCTGGCGCTGCCGTTTGCGCTCCTGGCGGTGGGGCTGGCCGCGAACCTGCTGTGCTGGAAGCCGGAAGCCGGAAGCTGGAAGCTGGAAGCCGGAGGCTGGAAGCTGGCGACTTTGCGGGGGTGGCAGGCGCTGGGCGAGGCGACGGGCCTGGGCGCGCCGGGGGTGGCGCTGTACGCGCTGGCGCTGGGCGCGCTGGGCTTCCTCAATACGTGGGACTTCCCGATCTACGTCGGGCTGGCGACGCTGGCGCTCGGCGCGGCGCTCGCGCTGCGCGAGGGGCTGAGCCCGGCCGTTCTCGGCCGCGCGCTGCTCGGCGGGATCGTCCTGGCCGCGCTGGGCTGGCTGCTGTATCTCCCGTTCTACATCGGCTTCCAGTCGCAGCTCGGCGGGCTTCGGCCCAACCTGCTCTTCCCCAGCCGCTTCAGCCAGTTCTTCCTGATGTTCGGCCCGTTCCTGGTCGCGGCCGGCGGCTTCCTGCTCGCGCTGACGCTCGGCGCGCTGCCGCGGCGGCCCAGGCCCGCGGGCGCGGCGCGCACATTCCTGGCCGCGCTGCCGTGGCCGCTCCTGCTGCCGCCCCTGTTGCTGGCCCTTCTGATGCTCGGCATGGTCATCAGGGCCGCGCTGCCGGGCGGCGCGAGCTACCTGCAGGAGATCCTCGGCCAGCCGGGCGTGGCCGAACACGCCGGCGATGGGACGGTCGGCGCGCTCGCGGGGCTGGTCGTGCGCCTGCGCCTGGCGACGCCGTGGACCTGGCTTGTGCTGGCCGTGCTGATCGCGTGGGCCGCGGGGCTGGCGTGGGCGCTGCTGCGCGGCGCGCCCGGCGTCGATGCTGCCGATCCATCACCAGACCGGCCGGAGCCGCAATCCCAGGACGCGGGCAGTGCGGGCGCGCCCCGCGGCGACCTGTTCGTCCTCTTCATGATCCTGGCCGCCGTGGGGCTGGCGTATATTCCGGAGTTCATCTATCTGCGCGATCTGTTCGGCTCGCGCATGAACACAGTGTTCAAGTTCTATTATCAGGCGTGGGCGCTGCTGGGCGTCTCCGCGGCCTACGGCTTGAGCCGCCTGGCGGAGCGCGGCACGCGAGCTGCGCTGCGCATCCCCGCGCTGGGGCTGGCCGGGCTGCTGCTGCTCGGCGGGCTGTGGTATCCGCTGGCCGCGATCCCGAGCAAGGCCGACTCCTTCCGGGCCGCGCCGACGCTGGACGGGTCGAACTATCTGCGGCTCTACAAGCCGGCGGACATGGCCGCGATCGAGTGGCTGCGGGCCAATGTCGCGCCCGACGCGG
>MWBF01000394.1 GCA_002068935.1 Chloroflexi bacterium ADurb.Bin325 | reverse complement strand
GGTCTCAGACTTGCGCAGGAACCCGAGCCAGTCGTCCAACCCGCCCCATCCCGTGATGAAGTATTGCTGGACCATGCCCAGGAGGTTCGACACCGTCCAGTAGAGGGTCAGGCCCGAGGGCAGCCCCAGGGTGATGTAGCCGAACATGATGGGCATGAAGAGCATCATCTGGCCCATCATGCGGGTCTGCGGGTCCGCGGCTGCGCCCCCCTTGGGATCCTTGCGCGGCTGCGACATCTTCTGGAGCAGCAACTGCGTGACGAGCATGATCACGGGCAGGCTGAAATAGGTGATCAGCTTGCCCCAGTCGCCCGCGTTGAAGCTCGCGCCGATCCAGCTTGTGCCGACCTGCAGGGAGGGATAGGAGAGATCCGGGATCCAGAAGAAGCGCGCGTTGGTGAGTTGGGCGACGCTGGGGTTTGCCAGGACATACAGCGCCTGGTAGAGCGCAAACAGCACCGGCATCTGGATCAACAGCGGCAGACACCCGCCGAGCGGGTTGATGCCAGATTCCTTGTAGAGCTTCATCTGCTCTTCGGAGAGCTTCTGGCGATCCTTGCCGTACTTCTCCTGTAGCTCGCGCAGCCGCGGCTGGAGCTCCTGTTGGGCCTTGGTGGATTGAAGCTGCTTGAGGGTCAACGGCAGCGTCACGACCTTGATGGCGACCGTGAAGGTGATGATCGCCCAGCCCCAGCTATACGGGATGCCGAGCGCCGCGATGCCCTTGTTGAGCGCGATAAGCAGCTTGGCCACCAAGTAGACGAGGGTGTTCCACAGGCCCGACGGGTTATTGATGTCGATTTCACCTTGCGGCAGGGTGCATCCTGAGAGGATCATGGCAGTCAGGGCCATGACCACCAGCAAGAGCAAGGTTCGGCGCTTCTTATTCACGCTCTTAGAAACTCCTGATCGTTAGGGCACCGGATCGTAACCGCCCGGGTTCCAGGGGTTGCATCTGACAATGCGCCGCACACCCAGCCAGCCGCCGTGCAAGGCTCCGTATTTTTCGATCGCCTGGTAGGTATACTCCGAACAGCTCGGGTAGAAGCGACAGGAGGGCGGCAGCGCCGGCGAAATCCAGCGCCTATAAAACCGGATCAACATCAGGAACAGGCTTTTGACCATCGTTCGTCAGCAGGCGCGCCCGCCGCAACAGGCGGGCGCAGGCGTTCTGCAACTCGGCAAACTCAGCACGTTTGACCCCTGAGCGGGCAATCCAGACCAGATCGTAGCCCGGCTCCAGTCGTTCCCACATCAGCCGCACCGCCTCGCGCAGCCGGCGGCGCACCCGATTCCGCTCCACCGCATTCCCGATTCGCTTGCTGACCGTGAACCCGCACCGGCTGATCGTCAACCCGTTGGGCAGATAGCACAGCACCAGCAAGGGGTGCGCGCAGCTCGTGCCTTCCTGCCTCACCTGCCGGAATCGCGCCTTGTCGCTCAGCCGATACCGGCGTTTCACCGTGCTGCTCGCGCTTCAGTATCTATCCGAAAATCCGCCGGGGCCGGTCTCCGCCCCCCTGGCTCGGTCGAAAACCGACCAGAGCAATTCTCGGACAGGTTCTCAGACCGTGAGCCGCTTGCGGCCTCTTGCCCGGCGCGCCTTCAGCACGAGCCGACCGCCACGGGTGCTCATGCGGCTGAAGAAGCCGTGTACGCGCGCCCGCCGGCGGCTCTTCGGTTGATACGTTCGCTTGGTTGCCATGAATAGAGCTCCTGACAGTTTATCGGTTCGGTCGCAGACAGAAAAAGCAGGCGAGACAGACGTTGGGTCTCACCCGCTCAAGCCGTACAATTATATTAGGTCCGGGCGCCTATGTCAAATTCGCGGCGTTCTGGGGCGCGTCTTCGCCCGCGGACGGCGACAAGGAAGCGCCCTGGGGCGGGCGCAGCCGAAGGCGGAGCTTTGTCGGGGCCGCGCGGTCAGCCGTCGGCCTGCGCGTCGAAGGGATCGCGCGCCGGCTCCGGCCCGGGCCGGAGCAGCGCCTTCACCTGGCGCACATACTGGCTGCGCGGGAGCAGGACCCGTCGGGCGCACTTGAGGCAGCGGATGCCGATGTCCGCGCCCAGCCGCACCACCTCCCATTGATCGTTGCCGCAGGGATGGGCCTTGCGCATCCGCACGACGTCGCCCAGGCGAATCTCGCGATACGACGGATCAGGCATACGTGACCCTATGCGGCCAGCGCTTCGAGCAGCTCGGCGCCGTACTCCTCCAGCTTCCAGGGGCCGAGGATCTCCAACGCCGCGAGCTCTTCCAGCGACGCGGGCGCGGCGCGCGCGATCGCCATCAGCGCGTCGTTGGTCAGCACCACGTCCGCCTCCACCTGGCGCGCCGCGGCCCGGCCGACGCGCCAGGTGCGCAGCCGGTCGAAGCGCGCGGTCACGTTCGGGTCGGGCCGGCCGTTGCCGCCGCGCGGACGCGCGGGCGGCTGGGGCGGCGGAGCCTCCTGGGCCCGGCGGATGACGGCGAGCAGGCTGTCGCCGTAGTGATCCACCTGGCGCTCGCTGAGCCGCAGGTCGCCGAGGTGCAGCGGCTGGCGCTGGCTGAGCCGCATCAGCGCATCGTCGCCGATGATCTTGAACGGCGGACGGTTGGCCGCGCGCGCCTGGCTGTCGCGCCACAGATAGAGCTCGCGCAGCACGGCCAGCTCGGCCGGGCGCAGGTCGCGCGCGCCCCGGATGCGCCAGAAGCCGTCGGGGTCGAACGGCTTCTCGACATAGGTGACCGCGGCCAGGGCGGCCATGCTCTCCTGCGCCTCGCGCCAGCGGCCGCGGCGTTGCAGCTCGGCCGCGAGCAGCTCGCGCAGCGGCAGCAGGTAGTGGCTGTCCAGCCGCGCATAGCTGAGCTGCGCCTTGCTGAGCGGCCGGCGGCCCCAGTCCGTCAACTGCGTCCGCTTATCGAGCACGACGCCGAAGTGCTTTTCCAGCAGCGCGGCCAGGCTGACCTGTCGCCAGCCGAGGATGCGCGCCGCAACCATCGTGTCGAACAGGTTGGCGAAGCTGAAGCCGAAGTCGCGCTTGAGCATCAGGATGTCGTTCTCCGCCGCGTGGAAGACCTTTTCGTGCGCGGGGTCGGCCAGCAGGTCGCCCAGCGGCTCCAGATCGGGCACGCGCAGCGGGTCCACCAGGTAGTCCACGTCGGGCAGGCTGATCTGGATGAGGCACACCCGGTAGAAGTAGCGGTAGAGGCTGTCGGACTCCGTATCGAGCGCCAGTGCTGGTTCCTGGCGCAGGGCAGCCAT
>MWBF01000393.1 GCA_002068935.1 Chloroflexi bacterium ADurb.Bin325 | reverse complement strand
CCGCCAGCCGGATCGCGTTGCCCGATGGGTCGCGCGCCAGGAAGCCGTCGGCCTGCGGCTCCACGCCGGCCCCCGCGGCCGCCAGGCGCGCGCGGGCCGCCTCCAGCGCGGCCGCGTCCGGCAGCAGCAGCGTGTAGTGTTGCAAGCCCACGGCGTCCGACGGCGGGGGCGGCGCGCCGAGGCTGGCCCATGTGTTGACCCCCAGGTGATGATGATAGCCGCCGGCCGACAGGAAGGCCGCCGATGCGCGGCCGCGCGCCGGCGGGTAGCGCTGCACGAGGTCGAAGCCCACCGCGCGCGTGTAGAAATCCTCGGCCGCGCCGAGATCGCGCACCTGCAAGTGGACGTGGCCGATGCGTGTGCCGCGGGGCAGCCCCTCCCATGCGCCGTGCGGCTCGGCCAGCACGCCCTCCGCGTCGAGCGGGTCCGTGACCATCGCCAGCTCTCCGTCGGCATACGGCCACTCGGCGCGCGGGCGGTCGCGGTAGATCTCGATGCCGTTGTCGTCCGGGTCGGCCAGGTAGAGCGCTTCGCTGACGCCGTGATCCGCGGCCCCCTGGAGCGGGTAGCGCGCGGCCAACAGCCGGTGCAGCGTCGCGCTCAGCCCCCCGCGATCCGGCACGAGGATGGCGAAGTGGTAAAGCCCGGTCGAGCGCGGCGGCCGCGGCCGGAGGCGCGTCCCGGTCGAGAGCGCGACCAGCGCGCGGCCGTCCAACCCGCACAGCGTCACCGCGGCGCCGGGGGCGGATTGCTGCGGCCGCAGCCCCAGCACGTCGCGGTAGAACGCGAGCGCGCGCTCCAGATCGGTCACGCGCAGATGCACGGGGCCTAAAGTTGTCTCCGCAGGCAGGCGATCCATCATTGCCCCTCCATCGAAAGTCCACCCGCGGGCCGCCCCGGCGCGGTCGGAGACCGCCGGGGCATTCATCGGGTGGCCTGGGCATAGTTTAGCGCCCTTGCCGCGGCCGTGCTGTCTGGCGGCGTACAAAGCGCGACAGAGTGCGCATCCGCGGGCGGATGTGCTAGAATAGGCCCCACGCCAGAGGAGGGGCATGCTCGTGATCGAACAACTGCGGATGCTCGAAGAGTTCCACCGGGTCTTCGGCGCACACATGGAGGCCGCGCCGACCGCGCGCCTGACGCCGGAGACCGTCGCCCTGCGGGTCAGCCTCATCCAGGAGGAGTTGGACGAGTACCGCGCGGCCGCGGAGGCGGGCGACCTGGTGGAGATCGCCGATGCGCTGAGCGACCTGATGTACGTCGTCCTGGGCACCTATGTGGCCCATGGCTTGCAGGATGTGGCCGAGGCGCTCTTTGCGGAGGTCCACCGCAGCAACATGAGCAAGCTGGACGCCTCGGGCGCGGTCATCTACCGGGCGGACGGCAAGGTGCTGAAATCCGACCGCTGGACGCCGCCCGACCTGGCGCCGATCCTGCGCTCAGCCGCGCGCTGATTGCCGATGGCGGGCGCCACCCGGCTCGCGGCCGCCCCTGCGCCGGAGCGCGTGGTCTTCCTGCTCGGCCTCGGCACGGCGGTCTCGCTCCTGGGCGACAGCACGCTCTATACGGTATTGCCGCGGCCGGAGATCGCGGCGCAGGCCGGCGTGAGCCTGGCCGCGGTCGGCGTGCTGCTGGGCGCAAACCGCGCGGTGCGCATGTTGACCAATGGCCTGGTCGGCCTCCTCTATGACCGGCTCCCCCGCCAGCGGCTGCTGACGATCGCGCTGGCCCTGGGCGCACTGTCCACCCTCCTGTTTGCGGTCGGCTACGGCCCCGCGCCGCTGCTGCTCTCCCGGCTGCTGTGGGGCACGGCGTGGTCGGGCATCTGGGTGGGCTGCAACGCGGTCGTGTTAGACGTCGCGGCCGCGGACAGCCGCGGCCGGCTGAGCGGGCAGTACCAGATGTGGTTCTTTGCGGGCACGGGCGGCGCGGCGCTGCTGGGCGGCCTCCTGACCGATCTTGCCGGCTTTCGGCCCGCGCTGCTCATCGGCGGCGGCGCGACGCTGCTGGCCGCGCTCCTCTGGGCGCGGCTGCTGCCCGACCTCGACGCGGGCGCGGTCATGCACCTGACGCTGCCGGCTGCCGCGCGGCCAGCGTCCCGGTTCCCCTGGTCGGCGACTCTGGCGGCCGCCGCGCCGATGTTTGTCACGCGGTTCGTCTTTGCGGGCGTGACCTCCGCCACCGTGATCCTGTGGCTGGGCAACCTGGTGGGCGAGGGGCTGGCGTTGGGGCGGCTGGCGCTGCCCCTGGCTACGTTGGCCGGCGCGTTCGCCGCGCTGCGGGCGTTGGTCAGCGTGGCCGGCGCGCGGCTGGCCGGCCATCTGGCGGATCGGACCGGCCGGCGCTGGCAGACGACGGCCGCGGTGCTGCTGGCCGGGGCCGGGGGCGTCTGGCTGGCGGCCGGGCAGGGCGCGGCGGTTGCCGCGGCCGGCGCGCTGGCGGCCGCGGTCGCGGCCGGGGGCGTGCAGGCGCTGGTCCCGGTGCTGGTGGGAGATCACGGACAGCCCGCGCTGCGCGGGCGGATGCTCAGCGTGGTGTACACGCTGAGCGACCTGGGCAGCGCGATCGGCCCGCCGCTGGCGCTGGGCCTGCTGGCGTGGCTCCCGCTGGGGGCCATCTACCGGCTCTGCGCGGGGCTGCTCGGCGCCGCGGCGCTCCTTGCCCTGTGGCAGACGCGCCGCGACGCCGAGCGCGCGGCGGAACCGCCCTGATTCGACCCTGTCTATCGTCCGGGACGGGGCAGTGGTGCGAATCCGCCACATCGTGTATCATAACCCTTGCAAAGGCGGGGGCGCTGCGCCCCCGGCCTGGCCAGCAGCACAAGGAGGATCGCGCGATGAATGCTCGAGAACGTGTGCGCGCTGCCCTGACGCGCCGGCGTCCCGACCGCCTGCCCAAGGCGTTGGCGTTCTGGGAGGAACGCGTGCCCGGCCTGGCCGACACGGCCGAAGAGCTGCGGCTCGATGTGCGGTTTGTCGATTTCAAGCCGCCCGGCGACCAGAAGGACTTCCTGGCCTATCTTCGCGGCCTGCCCCCCGACGTCCACCTGGGCAACCTGCGCCAGTTGCGGCCCTATCACCAGTGGGATTATCACCCGGAGCAGGGCCCGCGCGGGCCCCTCTCGGCCGCGGAGACGCTGGCGGATTTTGCGGCGTTTATCCTGCCCGAGGTCGTCTCGCCGGACGCGCCCGGCGAGCTGGCCGCGCAGGTCGCGGCCCATCACGCGCGCGGCTGGGCCGTGGCCGGAGC
>MWBF01000392.1 GCA_002068935.1 Chloroflexi bacterium ADurb.Bin325 | reverse complement strand
GGCCGCACGACGTGACCATCGCGGGCGCGCCGGCCGACCTGGACGCGGCCCGCGCCGCGCTGGAGGCCGGGCTGCGCGCCGCGCACGCCAGCGCGGCCTTCGCCGATGCGCGCGTCCTGCGGCTGGGCGACCGGCTATTCGTGCTGCCCGGCGGGCTGGCCAGCACGGCCAGCTTCGACGCCGCGGGCAGCGACCCCGCGGCCGATGAGCTGGGGCTGCGCAGCGGCGGGCCGGCCTGGGCTGCGCTGTCCGCGGATCTGTCCGGCTTCGCCGGCGTCAGCCGGGACCCGGCGCGGCTGCGGGCCAGCGTCGGCGCCGACGACCCGCGCGAGGTCGTCGTCCAGGGCGCGCCCGCGACGCTCGACGCGGCCCGCGCCGCGCTGGAGGCCGGGCTGCGCGCCGCGCACGACACGCCTGCCTTCACACGGGCATGCGTCGCACGGCTGGACAACCGGCTGCTTGTCGCGCCGGGGCCGGGCGTCCATTTCGCGCTCGGCGATGTCGCGGCGGGCGACTATCTGGCGCGCGTGCAGATCGACGGCGCGGAGAGCCCGCTCATTGCAGACGACGCGGGCCGCTACGTCGGGCCGCGGGTGACGCGATGACAGGGCGGAGAGGCAAACCGGCGAGGGGCTTGCATCTGAGGGTGCGGACGGCTCCGATGGGGCTGCACACGGCAGGTCGCATATGATGCTGGATGCTATCGCGAATGCAGACGAGCGCACATCCTCGCGCTGGCCCGCGGAGGATTGGACGCAGGCCAACCAACGCTGGCTGGCCGCGGCGCTGGCCGGCGTGCGCGCGGCGCTGGAACGTTACATCGGGGGCCAGGAGCGCGAGCCTGCGGAGGATCTCACGGCGCTGGCCGCGGGAATGCCCGCCCCGCCCGCGCTGGACACCCTGGCGAACACGTTCGGCCTGTCGTCCTTCGAGCGCAGCCTGCTCCTGCTCTGCGCGGGCGTCGAGCTGGACAGCCGTTATCCCGCGCTGTGCGCGGCCGCGCAGCAGGACCCGGCGCGGTCGTATGCGACGTTCAGCCTCGCGCTGGCCGCGCTGGCCGATGCGCACTGGAGCGCGCTCGCGGCCGATGGCCCGCTGCGCTATTGGCGGCTGATCGAGGTCGGCCCCGGCAGCGCGCTGACCACCTCGCCGCTGCGCATCGACGAGCGCGTGCTGCACTATCTGTTGGGCGTGCAGAACGCGCGGGGCGGGCTTCCCGACGAGCGGCTGGCCGGCTTCGTGCGGCCCGCGGACGATCTCGACCGGGAGGAGCTGGCGGCCTCGCAGCGCGACCTGGCCGGGCAGATCGTCGCGGCCTGGGCACCCGGGGGCGAGGCCCGGCGTCTGCCCGCCGTCCAGCTCTGCGGCGAGGACGGCGCGGGCCAGCGTGCGATCGCGCTGGCCGCATGCGAGCAACTGGGGCTGGCGCTCCACGTGCTGCCCGCGCTGGTGCTGCCGCTGGAGCCGCGCGAGCACGAGGCGCTGGCCCGGCTGTGGACGCGCGAGGCCGCCCTGAGCCAGAGCGCGCTGCTGCTCGACTGCGGCGAGTTGGAGCCGGCCGACGCGTCGCGCGAGGCCGCGGTCGGCCGGTTTATCGAGGCCGCGGGCAGCCCGCTGTTCATCGCCGGCCGCGAGCGCCGCACATGGCCGACCGCAGGCTGGCGCGGCCGCCGGCCGCTGCTGACGCTGGAGGTGCGCGCACCGACGCCGCCCGAACAGCGCGACCTGTGGGAGCGCGGGCTGGGCGACGCAGCGATCGGGCTGGACGGCAGCCTGGATGCGCTGGTCGACCACTTCAACCTGCCTGCGCCGGCCATCCGGGCCGCGTGCATCCAGGCGCTCAGCCGGGCCGCCAGCCAGCCGCGCCCCGGCCGCGGGCCTGCCGAGATAGAGGCCGCGCTGTGGGAGGCCTGCCGCGTGCAGGCGCGGCCGCGGCTGGCGAACCTGGCCCAGCACATTGCGCCGGCCGCGGCCTGGGACGACCTGGTGCTGCCGGAGACCCAGCGGCAGATCCTGCGCGAGATCGCGGTCCACGTGCGCCAGCGGGCCAAGGTGTACGAGACGTGGGGCTTTGCGGCCAAGAGCGCGCGCGGGCTGGGCATCAGCGCCCTCTTCGCAGGGGGGAGCGGCACGGGCAAGACGATGGCCGCGGAGGTGCTGGCGAACGAGCTCGACCTGGATCTCTTCCGCATCGACCTGAGCCAGGTGGTCAGCAAGTATATCGGCGAGACGGAGAAGAACCTGCGCCGGGTGTTCGACGCCGCGGAGGGCGGCGGCGCGATCTTGCTGTTCGACGAGGCGGACGCGCTGTTCGGGAAGCGCAGCGAGGTCAAGGACAGCCACGATCGCTATGCGAATATCGAGATAAGCTACCTGCTGCAACGCATGGAGGGCTATCGCGGGCTGGCGATCCTGACCACCAACATGCGCGACGCGCTCGACCCGGCCTTCCTGCGGCGCATCCGCTTCGTCGTGCAGTTCCCGTTCCCGGACGCAGCGCAGCGCGCGGAGATCTGGCGGCGCATCTTCCCCGCGGACACGCCCACCGAGGGACTGGACGTGGCGCGGCTGGCCCGGCTTAACATCGCGGGCGGCAACATCCGCAACATCGCGATCTACGCCGCGTTCCTCGCCGCGGACGCGCACGAGCCGGTGCGCATGGGCCATCTGCTGCGCGCAGCGCGCGTCGAATATGCGAAGCTCGAACGCCCGCTGAGCGAGGCCGAGATCGGCGGGTGGGGGTGAGGCCATGACCCGACCACAGGCAATCGAACTGCACATCGAGGAGCTGGCGCTCCACGGCTTCGAGCCGGATCAGCGCCGCGCCATTGCGCAGGCCGTCGAGGAGGCCCTGGCGCAACTGCTCGCGGAGCGCGGCCTGCCGCCCGGCTGGGGCGAGGCCGCGCAGATCGACCGGCTGGAGGCGGGGCAGTTCCAGGTCGCGGCCGCCGCGCGGCCCGCGACCATCGGCGGCCAGATCGCGGCCGCGCTCTACGCCGCTGCTTCGGATAGTAACGCAGGGGGCGCAACATGAGCAGTACGCTTCGCGATACGGCTCGCAGCCAGCCGGAGCGCCAGGAGGCGGCCCGGCCTCGCGGCCGGCGGCCCGACGCCGGGTTGACGCCCGTTCGGGAATTGCTCTGGCCGGCCTCCGACCGCGCCGACGCCGCGAGCTGGGGCGCGGCCGGTGATCGGCCACAGCGCCCGGACAGGCCCCCGCTGGCCGCGCCAGAGCTGGAAGGCCTCGGCC
>MWBF01000391.1 GCA_002068935.1 Chloroflexi bacterium ADurb.Bin325 | reverse complement strand
TCGTGCTCGACCGCGCCCCGGGCGCCGGCCTTTACGCGGGCTTTGCGGAGGGCGTCACGCCCGCCGCGCTCCGCGCGGCGCTGGCGGAAGGCACGGTCGCCGCCCAGCTGGTCCGCCTCGCAATCGAGCCCGGCCAGGCGCTCTTCATTCCCGGCGGGCTGGTGCACGCCATCGGCGCGGGATGCCTGATCTACGAGGTGCAGCAGAACGCCAACACCACCTACCGGCTCTTCGACTGGAACCGGGCGGGCGCGGACGGCCGGCCGCGTGCGCTGCACATCGACGAGAGCTTCAAGACCATCGACTGGTCGCTGCCGTCCCCGCAGATGATCACCCCGGCGCCGGCGCTGGCGGAGCGCGGCAACCGTTGGTCGGAGGTGGTCTCCTGCGCCTTTTTCACCCTGCGTCAGCTCGAACTGTCCACTCCCTGCCGCATCGCCTTGGACGGCACCACCTTCCACGCGCTCTTCGTGACGGAGGGCCATGTGACCGTGACCGCGGGAGAAGAGAGCGCCGTGCTGCCCGCAGGCGCGAGCGCCCTCGTCCCGGCGGACGCGCAGGCCTATACCCTCAACCCCGACACGGCCAGCACCCTGCTGGTCACAACCCTGTAAGGCCGAAGCACCCTTCGCCCCTACGGCAAACACCTATGCTTAAATCTTCCTATCAGCTCTGCACCCTCTTCGGCATCCCGATCCGGCTCGACTTTTCGCTGATCGTGCTGATGTTCCTGATGATCACCAACTACGGCGACCCGTTCTACGGGATCGCGGCGGGCCTCGCCCTGCTGCTGTCGATCACCCTGCACGAGCTGGGGCACAGCCTGGTGGCCATGGCCTTCGGCTGCCGCGTGCGCGACATCACCCTCATGATGCTGGGCGGCTGCGCGACCCTGTTGACGATGCCGCGCAAGGCGTGGCAGGAGTTCCTGGTGGCCACGGCGGGTCCGGCGGTGAGCCTCGCCCTGGCGCTGGCCGGCCTCTGGCTGCCGCATCACCTTCCGGCCCTCAGGGCCACGTGGGTCGCCTCGCGCATCGGACGCTTCATCGCGATCCTGATGGCGCTCTCCGTGCTCTACTCGCTCTTCGCACACAAGTTCGAGGGCTACATGCTGATCCGCCTGCTGATCGCCTACTTCGTCTACCAGTCGGCGGAGCGCGAATACCGGATGGTGCTGATGGAGGAGGGCGCGGCGCGGCGTAACCCGTTCGCGGGCTTCCCCTTCTTCGGCCCCACCACGGGCAACACCCCGCCGCCGGACGAAGGCAAGGCCATCGTGAGCCCCCCGCCTTACGCGCGCGGCGGCACGACGCGTGTGGATGTGCACAAAGCGGAGTGAGCCAGGGCGGCTCTGTCTAAAGGACGGCCGCTCCCCTCAGCCCAGCTCCTGCTCGTCCGCGAAGTCCGGGTCGGGCAGCTCCGCAGGCCCCGGCCCGCTCTCGTCCAGCGTCCCGGCGTAAGCCACGCGCCGGACCTTCATCGTCGACGTGCGCTCCAGCGCCTCGTGCCGGACAACGATCTTGCGGGGGATCTTGTAGTCGGCCACCTGCCTGCGGCAAAGCTCGTGCACCTCTTCGCGCAGGAAGGCCTCAGTCGCCGCGCCGGACAGCGGCACGCCCTTGTGCCAGGCCGTGACCGCCTCGGCGTTCGGCACAAGGATCGCGCCGACGCGCTCGCCGCTTTCGCCGCCCACGCGGTACCCGAGCACGACGACGTCCTGCACGAAGGGGCACGTCTCGATGACCTGCTCGACCTCCTCGGGATAAATGTTCTTGCCCTCGCGGTTGACGATCAGCGCCTTCTTGCGCCCGCAGATGGTCATGTTCTTCTGGTCGTCGAAGCGCACAAGGTCGCCGGTGTGGAAATAACCGTCGGCGTCGAAGACCTCCGCCGTGGCCTCGGGGTTGTTGTAGTAGCCCTTCATCACGTTGGGCCCCTTCACGCACAGCTCCCCGGCGCCCGTGGCATCCGCATCCGCCAGCCGGTAGCGCATGTTGGGCAGCACGCGCCCGACCGTGCCGGGCACATACCAGGCGAGGTTCGGATAGGCCACGCCCGGCGAACACTCGGTCAGCCCATACCCCTCCAGCACCGGGAGGCCCACCTCCTGAAACCCTTTGATCACAGCCAGCGAGGTCGGCGCCCCGCCGATGCCCAGCAGGCGCAGCTTGCCGCCGAAGGACTCGATGACTCTCTTGCCGATGACCTTTTTCAAGCCAATGCCCAAGAGCCCGCGCGCCACCAGGCTGGTTCTGAGCCTCTCGGCAATCCGCGCGTAAAGTTTCTCGGCCATCAGCGGCACGGCCAGCAGGACCGTCGGCTGCAGGACCAGCATGTCTTCCGGAATCGTGCGCAGCGAGCGCACGAAGCTGCAGCACCCCTTGAGCCCCAGCGGCAGCATGAAGTTCGCCAAGAACGAAAACGAGTGGAACAGCGGCAAGACGTTCAGGAAATTGTCGGTCGGATAGAACCCGACCTGCTCGATGGTCGCCTCGACGTTCGACGTGAAGTTGCCGTGCGTCAACATCGCGCCCTTGGGTTTGCCCGTGGTGCCGGAGGTGTAGATGATCGAGGCGACCGTCGCCTCGTCGGGGCGGTGGAACTCGAACCAGGCCCGCGTCGACTCGCGCGCCGGAGCCGCGGCCGCGCGTTCGAGCAGCGCCTCGTAAGCGAAACAGAGCTTGCCGGGAAGGTTGGGCAAAGCCGCGTCGCCCTCGCCGACCCAGACGCAGGCGCGCAGGCGGGGAAGCTCGGCCTCGGCCTGGCTCAGCACCTCGTGCAGCCTGGTGCCCGCGAAAATCGCGACCGCCTCGGAGTCGCCGAGAATATGCGCCACCTCCTGCCCGCGCAGCTTGGGGTCGAGCGGCACCACCGCCACGCCCGCGCAGGCCAGCGACAGATAGATCTCTTGCCACTCGGGCCCGTTCTCCAGCATCAGCGCCACGTTCTGCCTGCCGGGTTTGATCTCGAGCAGCTGAGCGATCGAGGCGGCACGCACCACCCGGTCCTTCAGGCCGGCATAACTGCGCGTGACCCACTGGCCCTGATGATAGAACCGCTGCGCCGGCGCCTCGGGCGTCTGGCAGACAGCCTCTTCCAGATATGTGCGAATCGTCATCTCGGCTCTCCCGTCATCCGGACCGACCGGCCGCAGCAAGGCCTTCGCGTGCCGCCGCGTCCCCCGTCTGATATTGGAATTAGATGCTTGGGCACTTGACTCCTACGATCTGAGTTGCACAAGCGACACATGGTTCTTGTTTGACGCGATGCCCAAC
>MWBF01000390.1 GCA_002068935.1 Chloroflexi bacterium ADurb.Bin325 | reverse complement strand
CGGTCTCTGACCGTGCCCCCTGGCTCGGTCGGAGACCGGCCAGAGCAAGGCTGCGCAGGGGGAGGGAGTCGGAATGGGGCCGCCCCCGAAATATCCCCCACCTGCGAGGAGCGTTACTCGAACGGTCCCACGGACCGCTGGCGGCGGATCATTCAGGTCTTGACCAGGTTCACCCAGTAGTCGATGACCTCGAAGCCGCGATGGCGGAGCAGCGCATATGCCTCCGGGTTGTTCTTGCTGTGGACGTGGATCTCGACGGCCAGATAGCCCCGGTTCGCCATCTCCGCCAGCGCGCGATCGAGCAGATAGGAGCCGTAGCGCAGCCCGCGGTACGGCCGGTCCAGCCCGATCCAGGCCAGCGCCGCGGTCAGCGTGTCGGGCAGCGGATACCACACCACGCTGCCCACGGCCCGGTTGCCGTCCGCGACGACGAGGCCCTGGTACTGCCGGCCCTGGTTGTGGCCCCACGTGCGCAGGTGGTGGAACGGCTCCTCCCCCGCCCAGGGGTGTCGCTCGTTGATGGGCTCGAGGCGCAGCCCGCGCCGCGCCAGCCCGGGGTCAGCGGGCCGCTCGCGGCTGTGGAGATGCGCCAACATGCTCACGTCGCCGGGGTCGGTGACATGGTAGCCGCGCAGGTGGAGCCACGACACCAGCGCCTTGTCGTTGACCGCGCTCACGCCCATCCGCTCGGTCGAGCCGTACCACGGGGCCCACAGCCGTTCGAGGATGCCGTAGAACGGGGCGTTCTGCGCGGCGAAGTACACGGGGCAGTAGTAGAGATAGTCTTCGGCCGCGGCGAGCAGCGCATTGCCCAGCTTGCGCCCGCGGTATTCGGGCAGCACGGCCAGCCACGCGATATGATGCCGCGCCTCCGAGCTGTGCTGGCCGGGCAGCGAGCCGAGCGGCTTGATGGCCTGGATGCCGCCGACGATCGCTCCGGCCGCGGCGCCGTCCGCGACCTGGGCCAGGATCAGGCCCTGGGGATCGAAGCCGGGCTGCGACAGCACGCGCTCCGTGAAGTCAGCCTCGCTGATGGCCGTCCAATGCCGATGGCCCGCCAGCGCGCGATTCAGGAATGCCACCAGCGCGGGCAGGAGTTGGGGCTGAAAGGTCGTCAGCGTGATCACTAGACACCGACATACTTTGCATAGAGCGTGGCGGCCGCGGCCTCGTCGGCCGTGCCCTGGATGATCGCGCGGCCATCGGCGAAGACGGTGAACTCGTGGCCGTCGATGCTCGCGTGCAGCAGATACGGGTTGGCCCGGACGCGGCCGCTGGCCGCGACGGGACGCAGCCGCTCGGCCAGCGCGGCCAGGTCGATCCCCTGCGCGCCGGCGCCGCCGACGCTGACCTGCACCGCCGCGCGGCCGCACAGGCTGGTCGTGCGCGTGCCCGCGCGGGCCTCGAGGAACTCGAACTGCCGCGCGGCGCAGGTGGGACAGTCGGGCCGGGGCGCGCCCAGCTCGAACTGCTCGAACGCGTTGTCCCACAGATCCACGTGGATCATGCCGTCGTTCAGCTTGCCGCGGCCGGTGATGAGCTTGAGCGCCTCGCCGGCCGCGATGGAGCCGATCAGCGCGACGATCGGGCCGATGACGCCCGCGGTGTCGCAGGTCGGCGTGCTTCCGGGCGCGGGCAGCTCGCCCATGATGCAGCGCAGACAGGGGGTGACGCCGGGCCGGACGGTGTGCGTCATGCCGTAGCTGGCGACGACGCCGCAGTAGACCCACGGCTTGCCGAGCTTGACGCAGGCGTCGTTGATGAGATAGCGGGCCGCAAAGTTGTCCGTCCCGTCGAGCACGACATCCGCGTCCGCGATCAGCGCCTGGATGTTGGCCGGCCCGACGTCGGCCACCACCTCCTCGACGGCGATGCTGCTGTTGATGCGGCGCAGCCTGGCGGCCGCGGCAACCGCCTTGGGCAGCAGCTCCGCCGCATCCTCCTCGTCGTAGAGCAGTTGGCGTTGCAGGTTATTTAGCTCGACATAATCCCTGTCGATCAGGCGCAGACGGCCCACCCCCGCGCGCGCCAGGTGGTTTGCGAGCACCGAGCCGGTCGCGCCCAGGCCGATGATGGCGACGCGGGCCGCGAGCAGGCGGCGCTGGCCGGCCTCGCCGATGCCGGGGAAGATGACCTGGCGCGCATAGCGCGTGAGGGCCTCGTCCATGCAGGACGTCTGCTCGCTTTCCTACGCGGCCTCGGCCGTGGCCTCCAACTGGCGCAGATAGTGCGCCAGCGTCTTCAGCAGATCCGACTCGGTGATGATGCCGATGACCTGGCCCTCGGCGTCCACCACGGGCAGGCTCGCAATCTTGTGTTTGTTCAGCAGCTCGACGGCCTGTACCAGCGGCGCATCCGCGGTGATGGTGTAGACGCGCCGCGTCATCAACCGTTCGACGGTCAGGCGGTTAAGCATGAAGTGCAGCTCGTAGGTATCGGCGTTGACGGCCTCCGTGAACGTGGCCTCGCGCAGGTCGCCGCGGCTGACGATGCCGACAAGACGGCCCTTGTCCACCACCGGCAGGTGGCGGATGCTCTTCTCGCGCATCAGCGCATTGGCCGCGCTGACGCTCATGTCGGGCCCGACGACGATCGCCGGGCTGGTCATGATTTCACCGACTTGCTTTTTGTCCATGCCGTTCTCCTCGTGCGTGGGATCGTTGAATCTGCGATGCTCCTATTATACACGAAACAGGCCCGTCGCGCGTGGCGCGAGTTCCGTTGCCGTGTTTTGCGCAAAGATTCGCCCTGGCCCGGTCGGAGACAGGCCAGAGCGTTCTCGGATCGGCTTGCCGACGCTGGCCGTCACGCCGCGACGGCGTGCAGCCGGTCGTGTTCGGCGACCTTCGCCTTCAGCAGGTTCCCCAGCCGGCGGATGCCCTCCTCCATCTGCGCCGGCCCGGCGTTCGAGAAGTTCAAGCGCATCGTGTTGCGGCCGCGCGTTGCGTCGGGATAGAAGGCGAAGCCCGGCACGTAGGCCACCTGCGCCTGCACGGCCTCGGCCATCAGGTCGCCGGTGTCGATCCACTCCGGCACGCGCGCCCACAGGAATAGCCCGCCCTGGGGCCGGGTCCACGAGCAGCCCTCGGGGAAATAACGCTCCAGCGCGGCGAGCATCACATCGCGGCGCTCGCCGTAGACCTTGCGGATGGCGCGGATGTGCTCGTCCATGAAGCCGTCCTTGACCATCTCGTAGGCGAGCATCTGGTCGAAGCTGGAGGTCTGGAGGTCGGTCCCCTGTTTCATCATCACCAACTGTTCCACCACCTCGACCGGCGCGACGACC
>MWBF01000389.1 GCA_002068935.1 Chloroflexi bacterium ADurb.Bin325 | reverse complement strand
ATAGCATGAACCGGGCCGATTCTGCAAACTATTATCCATTGTGGAAAATGTTTCATGCGGGTGGGGTGATCGAGCGCCCTTCGACGGGGGCATCCTGAGCGGAGGCTGCCGCATGCGGCGGACGCAGTCGAAGGAGCTCCGCAGGTTGGTTGGGCCGCACCCTTCGACTGGCCTTGCGCCGTTGGCAACGTTGAGCCGCCCACCCGCTCAGGATGCGCGCGCCTACACCTGTTTGTAGTAGGCGCTTGAGCGCCCCACGCCCGGCAAGGCGCTGAAGCGCCCACTACGAACATCCCGCTCCTTCGACTGGCCTTGCGCCGTCGTCGGCGTTGAGCCGTCCACCCGCTCAGGATGCCTGGCGGCCCGGCATTGGGATGCCCCGCGTGCTTCCCGCGGGTCGGGGCGTCAGGCCGCCAGGTCTCGGCGCTGAAACGTCGCCCACGCCACAGCGGCGAAGAGTGCGATCAGCGTCGCGAGGACGGCCGCATGCCCCCAGTTCAGCCCATTGGCCAACGGGTCCGCGGCGGTGGCGTAGTAGAACGGCGACAGGATGCGGTAGGGCTTCAACCCCTTCACCGCTCCGTCTCTTCCCCGCCCGTTGAACCCATCTTACTATGGCGTAATGAGGGTGTCAACGGGCCCCGGCCCCCGTCGAAACGCGCTTGACCAGCCATTGAGCCTATGCTATAGTCATCATAAGAATGCACCGGGGCATGCGACGCAGTCAGACCGCGTCGCATTTCGATTAAACGGCCGGGCCAGCGCCATGACCTGGGATACTTTGCTCAACCAGCTGCCGAAAAGCTATACGCAACAGGATGTTGCGCTGGTTCGCCGCGCCTACGAGGTGGCCGAGCAGGCTCACGGCACGCAGCTGCGCAAGTCGGGCGAGGCCTATATCGTGCATCCGGTGGCCGTGGCCGGCATCCTCGCCGACCTGCGGCTGGACGCCAAGACGGTCGCGGCCGCGCTGCTGCACGATGTGGCCGAGGACACCGCGGTGAAGATGCCCGAGGTGGCCGAGGAGTTCGGGGCCGAGGTCGCCAGCATGGTCGACGGCGTCACCAAGCTGAGCAACGTCGCACACATGGCCTCCCTGCCGGCCGACAGCCGCGACCCGCGCGTCGAAAGCCTGCGCAAGATGATGCTGGCGATGTCCAACGACGTGCGCGTGGTGCTGATCAAGCTGGCCGACCGCCTGCACAACATGCGCACGATCGCCTATGTGAGCCGCGAGAAGCAGATGCGCATCTCGCGCGAGACGCTCGACATCTATGCGCCGCTGGCGAACCTCCTGGGCATCTACCGGATCAAGTGGGAGCTGGAGGATCTGGCGTTCCGCTGTCTGATGCCCGAAACCTACGAGAAGATGCAGCGGGTCCTGATCGAACAGCGCGAGGAGCGCGAGGTGTATGTCCGCGGCGTCGTGACCCAACTGCAAGACGAGCTGGCGCGACATAACATTCAGGCGACCATTACGGGCCGGCCCAAGCATATCTACAGCATCTATCGCAAGATGAATCGCAAGGGCGTGGACATGGAGCAGGTCTACGACCAGCAGGGCGTGCGGATCATCGTGCCCGAGATCGGCGACTGCTATGTGACATTGGGCGTCGTGCACACGCTCTGGCAGCCGATCAAGGGCGAGTTCGACGACTATATCGCGACGCCCAAGGGGAACCAGTATCAGTCGTTGCACACCGCGGTCTACGGGCCGGGCGGCCGGCCCCTCGAGGTGCAGATCCGCACGCCGGAGATGGATCGCATCGCCGAGATCGGCATCGCGGCGCACTGGCGCTACAAGTCGCAGACGCGGCATGACGAGGCCTACGAGCGCAAGATCGCCTGGCTGCGCTCCCTCATCGAGTGGCAGTCGCAGGAGCAGAGCCGCAGTAGCGACTTCATGGCGACCGTCAAGGAGGACCTCTTCAAGGAGCGGGTCTACGTCTTCACCCCGAAGGGGGACGTCATCGACCTGCCCGCCGGGTCCACCCCCATCGACTTCGCCTATCGCGTCCACACGGAGATCGGCCATCGCTGTCGTGGGGCAAAGGTGCGCGGCAAGCTCGTCAGCCTCGATTACCAGTTGTCGAGCGGCGACCAGGTCGAGATCCTGACCGCCAAGCGCGGCGGCCCCAGCCGCGACTGGCTCAACCCCAACCTGGGCTATGTCAGGACCGACCGGGCGCGCACGAAGATCCGTCAGTGGTTCCGCCAGCAGAACCGGGACGAGAATATCACCGCGGGCCGCCAGATCCTGGAGCGCGAGCTCAACCGCCTGGGCATCGACAACAAGTCGTATCAGGAGATCGCGTCGCTGTTCAAGGTCGACAATCTGGACGACTTCCTGGAGAAGCTGGGCTGCGGCGACCACTCGCCCGCCGATGTCGCGGAGCGCGTGCTCCAGCTCGGCAAGGTCGAGGAGCCGGCCAAGGAGGCCTCCGCCAGCCTGCCGCCGCAGGAAGCGCCCCAGCCGCCGGCGGTCAAGCCGAGCGGCGACGGCGTCGCGGTGATGGGCGCGGGCAACATGCTGACCTATCTGGCGCGCTGCTGCAACCCGGTGCCGCCCGACGAGATCACCGGCTTCGTGACGCGCGGCCGCGGGGTGGCCGTCCACCGGAGCGACTGTCCCAACGTGCTGCGGCTGGATCGGGAGCGGCTCATCCGGGTCAGTTGGGGCGCAAGCCCGCCGAAGATCTCGCGGGTCAAGATACGCGTCCAGGCGTATGACCGGGCCGGCCTGCTGAACGAGATCACGGGCGTGCTGAAAGAGGAGAACATCAACCTCGAGGACGCGTCCGCGGTCACCGCGCGGCAGGACAACCTCGCGCTGATCACCGCGACGCTCGAGGTGCGCGATGCGGAGCAGTTGAGCCGGGTGCTGACCCGGATCGAACGCCTGCCCAACGTCCAACAGGTGCGCCGGCAGAAGGGGTGAGCCCTTTTTGGGGTTTGACAATTCGGCAGAGATATGGTTTAAGTATGGACATCCGCCGCGCAGATGTCCAGCCACTCCTTATGACCCATCTCTTGCCGTATCGGATTGAGACTATTTTGGGCCAGGATTGTCAGCGCGACCTCGAAGTTGGTGCCTGGGTCTATTCCTTCTTTGCGTAGAAAGGAGGTGTTGCCCTCTCGCTTTGATCACGCGTCACTAAACACCATTCATTGCATTCGCATATCCACCCCATCACTTCAAAGGAGAGGTAGGCATGAAACTGTCCAGACAGTTTGCCCTTGCATTGATGCTCATCGCAATGATGATTGTGACGGCCTGCCAGCCAGCTGTTCCGGCGCCGGCA
>MWBF01000388.1 GCA_002068935.1 Chloroflexi bacterium ADurb.Bin325 | reverse complement strand
GGTTGGCCATTGCAACTCCTGGCCGCGATTATAAACCGGGCCCGGGCAAAGGCCAAAGGCCGCGCGGCCCGCGCCTCCGCATCACCACGGCGTCCGAACGTCGAACGTCACGACCGTCCCGTCTGCGGGAGCGCGGCCCGCGCCCGCGCAGAAGATCTGCTGCGCATAGGCGCCATCGTAGTTCTCCGCCGCGATATAGCCGGGCGGCAGCGCCTCGACCGTGCGATAGTGCGCCAGCGGCGCGGCGGCGCGGCGCAAGACGAGCTGGAAGGACTGCGGCTGCGGGTTGCCGGCCCGCCGCACCTGATCCCACGTCACCACGAAGGTGTCCGCATCCGGCTGCTGGACATAGACCTGCCCGCCCAGGCCGGGGTCCCAATCCAGCGCCAGCACGTAGAGCGCGTTGTTCGGCTGCGCGGCCGCGGGCGGACAGGCCGCGGGCGGCAGGACGCCGCGCGGCTGCTCGCCGCCGAAGTAGACCAGCCCATTGTCCGACACCCACAGCCGCGTGTGGGCCGCGCCGAAGAACATCACGGGGAAGGGCAGCGGCGTCTCCAGCGCCTGGTTGTTCGCCAGCGCCAGCAGCCGCCCGCCGCGGGCAGGGTCGTACCACGGCGCGGCCTGCGACGTGAGGTACGGCAGATACGCCTGCGGCGCAAAGGGCTGCACCACCAGCTCCACCGGGATGTCCACGGGCGGGATGCCGGCCGGGTAGATCGCCTGCACGCGCACCAGGCCGTAGGAGACGCCGCTGAGCGGCAGGCCCGGCCCCGCGCGCAGCGTCAGGACGCTGGGGTAGCCGTGGCGGGCCGTGTTGCTGGTCGGCTGCACGCTCAGCCAGCCCTGGCCCTGCACGACGCTGGCCTGCCAGACGACCACCTGGTCGCTCGGGTTGCGCAGTCCCACGCGGCGGTCGGCGACGGACAGCGCGCCGCCCAGCGCGAAGCGGACGACGCCCGCGTCGGCGGCCAGCGCGGGCGGCTGCGCCCAGCGGATCGCGCGGCCCACGTTCAACCGGCCGTAGCCGAAGTAGTCGTTGCGCCCGCCGCTGTAGGCATACGGCACGCCCGTGTCGGGGTCGCTCCCCACCTTGTCCGCGGTGTCGCGCAGGATCGCGGCCACCTGGTCGGCCGTGGCCGCGGGCAGCATGCTCCACACCAACGCGGCCGCGGCCGACACCAACGGGGTCGCCATGGATGTACCGGACATATAGCCATAGCCGCCGATCTGTGTGCTATAGACGGCGTCGCTGGCGACGCCGCCCGGCGCGGCCAGGTCGATGTAGGGCCGGTGGTTGGAGTAGCGCGCCCAGTTGTCGAAGTGGTCGCTGGCCGCGACTGCCAGCACGTTGTCGTAGGCCGCCGGGTAGAAATCGCCGTTGACGATATAGCCGCACGCGGGGCCGCCCTGCGCGCAGTTGCCGCCCGCGGCCACCACCAGGGCCCGCTTCTCGGTCGTTGCATACTGGACGGCGTCCGCGACCGGCGACGACGGGTACGGCCCGCCCAGGCTCAGGTTGATGATGCGCGCATCCGCGTCCGCCACGACCTGAGAGGAGCTCCCGCGGGCGAGGGCCCAGGCATCCGGGGCTGCGACGCGGCGCATGTTCCACTGCAAGCCGAAGCCGGGGTCGGTCGGGTAGCGCGCCTCGCCGTCGATGTCGGCCGCGCGGTAGATGTAGTTCGGCTCGGCGTAGCGCACCCAGGGCAGCCGCGCGAGCCGCTCGCTCTCGGCCAGCTCGCGGCCGGCCGCGACGGCCAGCGCGGCGACGCCTTGCTCCGGCAGCACGACGCGCGGCTCCAGCCCCGTCAGCGCGGCCAGCGCGTCCGCCAGCGCGCGCCACTCCGCCGACGCGCGCTCCGCCGCGAACCGCCCGGCCGTGGGCTCCAGGCGCTGCGCCAGCGCGGACAGATCGCGCGCCGCGGGGGCGTCCGGCCGCCAGGCCAGCACGATCTCGCCGGACACATAGGCCGCGGGGGGCGGCGCATCGGCCGGGCCGGCCTCGGCCGCGGCCGGTGCGGGCAACAGGGCCAGCAGGATGAAGCCGATGAGCGCGAGGCCCATCCAGCGGAAGCAGACAGGTCGTGACATGGCGCATGCTCCGGGCGCAAGGTATCGCCCCGGCCGCGAGACGCTGGCGCGGCGGATGGGCGAAGCCGTGCCGGGCCGTTGCCCGGCGGTCCATCGGGGTCGAGGACAGGGTAAAACAACAGCCGCGTGCGCTGCACGCGGCTGTCGCAGGTTCGCATCCGGCCCGCCCTGAAACCCGTCCGCAAGCCGCTGGGGCCGGTCTGACCCCCTGGCTCGGTCGGAGACCGGCCAGAGCAAATTCCGGATAATCTCAGTTGGGCAGGATCTCGGCCACCTCCGGCGGCCGCTGCATGGTCTCGCCGTTGCTGACTTCCAACTCCAGCTCGCCGCCCTCGCCCAACGTCACCGTCACCTTGCTGCCGGGCTTGATCTTGCCGCCCAGCAGGGCCTCGCTCAACTGATCCTCCAGCTTGTCCTGGATGACCCGGCGCAGCGGCCGCGCGCCGTAGTCCGCGTCGTACCCCGTGTCGGCGATCATGCTCTTGACCTCGTCGGTCACCTCGAGCGTGATGCTCTGCTCGACCAGCTGGCCGCGCACCCGGTTGAGCTCCAGATCGACGATGTCCTTGATCTGTTCCTTGGTCAGGTTGCGGAAGACCATGACGCCGTCCAGGCGGTTCAGGAATTCGGGCCGGAAGGTGCGCTTGAGCGCCTCGGTGACCCGGTCGCGCATGGAGCGGTATTCATCCTCCTGCTGCTGGACCTCATCGCGGCTGGTGGCAAAGCCCAACGTCGCGCCGTGCTTGATCAGATTGGCGCCGACGTTCGACGTCATGATGATGATGGCGTTGCGGAAGTCGATCCGGCGGCCCTTGGCGTCCGCCAGGCTGCCATCCTCCATGATCTGCAAGAGCATGTTGAAGACTTCCGGGTGCGCCTTCTCGATCTCGTCGAGCAGCACGACCGAGTAGGGCCGGCGGCGGACCGCCTCGCTCAACTGGCCGCCCTCCTCGTAGCCCACGTAGCCGGGCGGCGCGCCGACCAGCCGGCTGACGTTGTGGCGCTCCATGAACTCGCTCATGTCGAGCTTGATCAGCGCCTCCTCCGAGCCGAACAGGAACTCGGCGAGGCTCTTCGCCAACAGCGTCTTGCCGACGCCGGTCGGCCCCAGGAACATGAACGCGCCGATGGGCCGCTTCGGATCCTTCAGGCCGGTGCGCGCGCGACGGACGGCCCGCGAGATCGCTCGCACCGGCTCGTCCTGCCCGACGACCCGCCGG
>MWBF01000387.1 GCA_002068935.1 Chloroflexi bacterium ADurb.Bin325 | reverse complement strand
GAGGCGGGCTATGGGCCGGACAACCCTGCGCCGCCGGTCGAGCTGTGGTACAACCGGGAGGGCAACAACGAGGCGCTGTTCAAGGCCGTGGCCGGCATGTTGGAGGACGTGGGCATCCCCGTCCGCCTGCTGACGAGCGAGTGGCGGGTCTATCTGGATGCGCTGGAGGGCTGCAATCGGCCCGCGCAGGCCGATGCGACCAGATCCCCGGCGGAGTGCAGCTACAACCTCTATCGCATGGGCTGGGTGATGGACTATCCCGACGCCGCGAGCATGTTGGCGACCTTCCGGCCCGGCTCGCGCTTCCAGTACACCGGCTGGGAGTCGGCGGAGTACGCGGAGCTGCTGGATCGGGCGCTGGCCGAGCCGGACGATGCGCTGCGCGCGGATCTGTACGCCCAGGCCGAACGCGTGATCTTGCAGGACGCGGTCATCGTCCCGCTCCAGTACTACGACCGGACGGTGCTGGTCAAGAGCGGCGTCCGCTTCGACTATCCGCCGTTCGGCCCGCCGAGCCTGCAATATTGGGCGCGCGGCCAGGACTGACGGCGGGGCCGCCGGCGCAGGCCCGAGATGCGCCCCGGAGAGGCCGCGACATCGTGGTATAATGTCCGCTATGAACAGCCTTGCCAAACTGGATGCTGCATCGCTGGCGCACCCGAACCGGAATCGCCTGGCGGCAGATGACCGCGCCGTGCATGATTGGTATCGGTTCGTGCTTTCCTTTCCCCCGCATCTCGTGCGCGAGTATCTTGCACGTTTCGATATCGGGCCGAATCAGGCCGTCCTCGATCCGTTCTGTGGAACAGGGACCACCCTGGTCGAGTGCAAGAAGCTGGGCGTCTCGTACTATGGGGTCGAAGCAAACCCGCTGGCCTGTTTTGCCAGCCAAACCAAAGTCAACTGGGACGTCGATCCTCTGGGCCTGCTGAATCATGCCGGCCAGATTGCCCAGGCCGCCATGACGGCCTTGGATGCACAAGGGCTATCCGACGAGACGCTCCCGTTGTTGCGGGGGCCACTGCCCGACGCGAACACGGCGCTCCGCACGCTGCCTTCCGCCCAGATGGCCCTGTTGCTCGCAAACTCGATCAGCCCACTTCCATTGCACAAGACGCTGGTCCTGCTCGACCAGATAGCCCAACATGAAGACCGCCGTTATATCGATTATGAACGCCTTGCGCTGGCAAGGACGGCTGTCTTGTACGCCAGCAACCTGGAGTTCGGCCCCGAAGTTGGGGTCGGCGCGGCCAAAGAGGATGCCGCGGTAGTGGCGCCCTGGCTGGAGCTTGTAGGCCAGATGGCTGCCGACCTGACCGGGCTGCAAGATCGCAAGTCCGTGCCGGGCCGCGTATTCCATGCGGATAGCCGGCATCTTGACGATATCTTGCCCTCTCAGGCGATCCATGCCGTCATCACCTCGCCGCCCTATCCGAACGAGAAGGATTATACGCGGACAACGCGCCTGGAGAGCGTCCTGCTCGGCTTTGTCCAGGACAAAGCCGAACTGCGCCGGCTCAAGCAGGGGCTGATTCGGTCCAATACCCGCGGTGTCTATCGCGCCGATAGCGACGATCAATGGGTTGCAGAGTTTCCGGACATCCAACGGATTGCCGATGCCATCGAGGCGCGACGCCTGGAGCTAGGCAAAACCTCGGGCTTTGAGCGAATGTATGCACGCGTCACGCGCCTCTATTTTGGGGGCATGTATCGTCACCTGGCGAATCTGCGCCGCGTCCTGTGTCCGGGGGCGCACTTAGCCTATGTGGTGGGCGACCAGGCCTCCTATCTGCGCGTGATGATACGGACGGGCGAATTGACTGCGCAGATCGCCGAAGCGTTAGGATATCAGGTCGAGAGCATCGATTTGTTTCGCACCCGAATTGCGACCGCAACGAGGGAACAGCTCCGCGAGGAAGTCGTCGTGTTGCGTTGGCCCGGCAGATCCTAGAGTTAGAGGCGCTCCGCCATGAACCCCATGAACCGTTACAGCCAGATTATTGAACACGTCTTCTTCCGCCACTATGAGCCTCAACTCGATGAGGTCTGTTTCGAGCGCGATGAGTTGGTGCAGGCCGCCCAGGAATTGCAGGCGCCCCTTCCGAAGAATCTCGGCGATGTGATTTACACATTTCGCTACCGCGGTTCTTTGCCTGATTCCATACGTGTGACCGCGCCTCCGGGCAAGGAATGGTTGATTCGTCCAGCCGGGCGGGGGCGTTATTGTTTCGTTGCCAGCCGACTGACGACGATTGCGCCAACGCCTGGCCTGGCAGATATCAAGGTGCCCAATGCAACCCCCGGAATCCTGACGCGCTATGCACTCTCAGATGAACAAGCCCTGCTTGCAATCATTCGTTATAACCGGCTGATCGATATTTTTACGCGCGTGGTCTGCTATTCCTTGCAGAGCCACCTGCGCACGACCGTGAAGGGCATGGGGCAGATCGAAACCGACGAGGTCTATATCGGCATCGACAATAATGGCGCGCATTACGTGTTCCCTGTGCAGGCGAAGGCGGGCCGTGATGTCATTAACGTCGTGCAGATCGAGCAGGATTTGGCGATGTGCGCGGCGAAGTTCCCTGGCCTGATTCGCCGAGCCATCGCCGCGCAATTTCTGGGCAACGAGCTGATTGCCCTGTTTGCGCTGGAAGAGACCCCCCACGGCGTCGCCATCGTCTCCGAACGGCATTATCGGCTGGTCCCGCCTGAGAATTTGAGCGCAGAAGAGCTTGCTGCTTACCGGATGAGCAGCCTATGAGGCTGAAGATATTGTGTGGCGCTCTGGCTTGTTTGTGGGGCAGTCTCATGATTGCGCCTCCGACGGCAGTTACATCCGAGCCGGCGGTGACCTCCACCCTGCCCCCTACGCCGACCGTGTGTCCCATGATGACCCCCGAACCGCTGTGGGTCGAGCCGGTCATCTCGCCGACCGGCCTGCTGACGCAGACGGTGACGGTGCGGATCGGCAACGGTGAAGCGGTGACAGTGACAGCGGAGTCGGGCGTGTTCGCGACGACGGGCAGCTTCGGCGTCTACGGCTCACCCGCGCTCGTTCCCATCGACCTGCTTCCTGATACGACACACCATCTTCAGGTACAGGCGCGCGTGCGCACGATCCACCAGTGGGGATGCGAGTATGCTGGCTATACGCTCTCGACCTCGCGGGATCGTTATGGCGCGTCGCTCATAATCGAACAGGTGTCCGCGACTGCCACGCCGCGCCCGCGGCTGTACCTTCCGCTGCTATCACACTGAACCAGAGGGACGCCGATGAAGATTCACCCGCTCCTCGCCGACCCCCGCGCCGTCCTCGTCAGCCATGCGGCGG
>MWBF01000386.1 GCA_002068935.1 Chloroflexi bacterium ADurb.Bin325 | reverse complement strand
GGGGAAAGTTGCGTCCGTTTTTCGGAGGTCATCTTGGCCCACGACCGCCGCAAGGCAGATCACATCCGCATCAACCTGGAGGAAGACGTCCAGTTCCCCAACCTCACGACCGGGTTCGAGCGGTTCCGCCTGGTGCATCAGGCCCTGCCGGAGCTGGATCTGGCGGCCATCGACACGCGCGTGACGTTCCTGGGCAAGCCGCTGCGGCTGCCGCTGCTGATCTCGTCGATGACGGGCGGGACGGATGCCGCGCAGGCCATCAACCGCGGCCTGGCGGAGGCCGCGCAGGCGCGCGGGCTGGCGATGGGCGTCGGCTCGCAGCGCACCGGCATCGAGCAGGCCGACACCGTGGCCACCTTCCGCGTGCGCGATATCGCGCCCGACATCCTGCTGTTCGCCAACCTCGGCGCGGTGCAGCTCAACTACCGTTACGGCGTGGACGAGTGCCGCCGAGCCGTGGACATGATCGGAGCCGACGCGCTGATCCTCCACTTGAACCCGCTGCAGGAGGCGTTGCAGGCCGACGGCGACTGGAACTGGCAGGGCGTGCTGGGCAAGATCGAGACGGTCTGCCGCACGCTGGGCGTGCCCGTGATCGCCAAGGAGGTTGGCTGGGGCCTCAGCGAGGACGCGGCGCGCCGGCTGGCGGAGGCGGGCGTCGCGGCGCTGGACGTGGCGGGCTCCGGCGGCACCTCCTGGAGCGAGGTCGAATATCACCGCGCGGCGACGGAGCGGCTGCGCCGGCTGGCGCGCGCGTTTGCGGACTGGGGCATCCCGACCGCGGAATCGCTGCGGCTGGCGCGGCGCGGCGCGGCGGATCTGCCGCTGATCGCCAGCGGCGGGATGCGCACCGGCATCGAGGCCGCCAAGGCGCTCGCGCTGGACGCCGCGCTGGTCGGCATTGCCTCTCCCTTCCTCAAGGCCGCGGCCGCGGGGCCGGAGGAGGTCATCGCCGCGGTGGATCTGTTTGCGGACGAGCTGCGCATCGCCATGTTCTGCGCGGGCGCGGGGGATGTCGCGGCGCTGCGCGTGCCCGGCCGCATCGTCGAGATCGGCGTGTGAGGGAATATGCACCTGAGCCAGGCGTTCGAGACCTATCTGCCGCTCATCGAGGCTGAGATTCGCGCGGTGTTGGAGCCGGCCGCGACGCCCGCGCGCGGCCATTACGACATCATGCAATATCACATGGGCTGGCGCGATGCGCAGCTCCGGCCCGTGCAGGCGCGGGGCGGCAAGCGCATCCGGCCCATGCTGTGCGTGCTGGCGGCCGCGGCCACAGGCGCGGACCCGCGCTGCGCGCTGCCGGCCGCGGCCGGGCTGGAGCTATTGCACAACTTCTCGCTGCTGCACGACGACATCGAGGACGGCAGCCCGACCCGGCGCCACCGTCCGACCGCCTGGGTGCTGTTCGGGATGCCCATCGCCTGCAACGCGGGCGATGGCATGTTCAGCCTGGCGCACCTGGCCTTCTTCCGGCTGGCGGAGCAGGGGACGCCCGCGGACCGGCTGCTGGCCGCGCTCCGCCGGTTCGACGAGACGTGTCTCGCGCTGACCGAGGGGCAGTTTCTCGATATGTCGTTCGAGGCGCGGCTGGATGTGACGGTCGCGGACTACTTCACCATGATCGCGGGGAAGACGGGCGCGCTGCTGGCGGCCGCGCCGGAGCTGGGCGCGCTCATCGCGGGCGCGATGCCGGACGCCGTCGCCGCATACCACGAGTACGGCGCGCAGCTGGGCCGCGCATTCCAGTTGCAGGACGACATCCTGGGCATCTGGGGCGACGAGACCGTCACCGGCAAGTCGGCGGCCGGCGATATCCTGAGCAAGAAGAAGACGCTGCCCGTGCTCCACGCGCTGAACCACCCGGCCGTCGGCCCGCGGCTGGCCGCGCTATACGCGGGGCCGGCGTTCACATCCGCGGACGCGCCCGCGGTGCTGGCGCTGCTGGAGGAGGCGGCCGCGCGGCGCGTCGCCGAGGAGCACGTGCGCCGGGCCACCGCCGCGGCCCATGCCGCGCTCGCGCGCGCCCGACCCTCCGCCGAGCCCGTCGCGCACGCCCTCCTGGCCGAGCTGCTCGACTCCCTCGTCGGCCGGCAGAGCTAAGAACCTATCCGAAAATTGCTCTGGCTTACCTCACCCCCCATCCCCCTCTCCTGACGTGCGAGCCGAAGGCTCGCCCTCAGGAGAGGGGGAGCCGAGGGGGTGAGGCCGGGCGCTCAGCAGGTTTTCGGATGGACACTAAATAGACCGCGGTTCCAGCCTCATCCGCCCACCAACCGCGCGACGGCCTCCCGTCGGGGCAGCGAGGGCTGCGCGCCCAGCACGGTGCAGGCCAGCGCGCCCGCGGCGCAGCCCCAGCGCGCGGCCTCCGCGGGCGGCCGCCCCTCGCTGAGCGCGACGCCGAACGCGGCGACGAACGCATCGCCCGCCGCGGTGCTGTCCACGACCGTCACCGGAAACGACGGCACATGGGTGATCGTGTCGCCGTCCAGCGCCAGCGCGCCCGCCGCGCCCAGCGTCACCACGACCGAGCGCGGGCCGAGCGCCTGCACGCGGCGCGCCAGCGTTTCAGGGTCGTGCGCGCGGCCGCCGGACAGCAGCGCGGCCTCGTGCTCGTTGGGGATCAGGTGCGTGACGTGGCGCAGCAGACTGGACGGCAGCGGCTGGGCCGGCGCGGGGTTGAGGATGACCGGCACGCCATGGGCCGCGGCGATCTCGGCGGCGGCCTGCACCGCGGGCAGCGGCACCTCGAGCTGGAGCAGCAGCGCGTCCGCCTGTCGGATGATGTCCGCGCAGCCCGTCGCGTCCTCCGGCGTGACCGCGGCGTTTGCGCCGGGCGCGAGGACGATCGTGTTCTCGCCCGCCGCGCTGACCGTGATGAGCGCGACGCCGGTCGCCTCGGTCGAGCGGGTGACGTGTTCGACCTCGACCCCGGCCCCCGCGAGGTTGGCGCGCAGCGCATCGCCGAACGCATCCTGGCCGACCTTGCCGATCATGACGACGGCTGCGCCGAGCCGCGCGGCCGCGACGGCCTGGTTTGCGCCCTTGCCGCCGGGGATCGTCAGGAATGCGCTGCCGGTGAGCGTCTCGCCCGGCTGCGGGTGGCGCGGCGCGCGGATCACCAGATCCATGTTGAGGCTGCCGACGATCACGATGCGTGCGGTCATGGCTGCCGCCCTCCTGTTTCGGTGGATTCTGGCCGACCGGCCCCCATTCCCCGGCCCCTTCCCCCGTCCCGACGGGGGAAGGGGAGTCGCTCCCTCCTCTGTGCAGCGGGGGTCTGGGGTGGGGGCCAGATTGTCTGTTTCCCCCTCCCCTGCGCAGCGGGGGAGGGGTTGGGG
>MWBF01000385.1 GCA_002068935.1 Chloroflexi bacterium ADurb.Bin325 | reverse complement strand
GCTGACCTCTGTGGCGCTGCTGCTGCCCGCGTTCGGCGGCCTGGGCGTGCGCGAGCTGACCTACGTCACGCTGCTGGCCACGGCAGGCGTGGCCGAGCCCAAGGCGCTGGCGCTCTCGCTCGGCGTCTACGCCATCACGGTCGCGACCGGCCTGGTGGGGGGCGTCCTCTACCTGGCGCAGGGGCTGCGCCGCGCCGGGGCGCGCGCGCCGCGGCCGGAAGGGAAGGCATAGCATGGTTCCGGAGCTTTCCATCGTCATCCCGGTCTACAACGAGGGCGAGAACATTGCGCCGCTCTACCGAGAGGTCACCGACGCGCTCGTCGCGCTGGGCCGGCCCTACGAGGTCATCGTGGTGGATGACGGCAGCACGGACGACAGCTTTGCGCGGCTCCGGCAGGTTCATCAGCAGGACCCCCGTTGGCGCATCATCCGCTTCCGCCGCAACTTCGGCCAGGCCGCCGGCTTTGCCGCGGGGTTTGCCGCCGCGCGCGGCCAGGTCGTCGTCACGCTGGACGCAGATCTCCAGAACGACCCGCGCGACATCGGCAAGCTGCTCGACAAGCTGACCGAGGGCTACGACATCGTGAGCGGCTGGCGCACCGAGCGCAAGGAGCCGTTCCTCAGCCGCCGCCTGCCCTCGATGACCGCCAACCGGATGATCTCCGGCGCGACGCGCGTCAGCCTGCACGACTACGGCTGCTCGCTCAAGGCGTATCGCAGCGAGGTCGTCAAGGGCATCCGGCTCTACGGCGAGCTGCACCGCTTCATCCCGGCCCTGGCAAGCTGGATGGGCGTGCGGGTGGCCGAGGTGCCCGTGAACGACCGCCAGCGCAGGTTCGGCAAGAGCAAATATGGCATCAGCCGCACGCTGCGCGTGTTCCTCGACCTGATCACCGTGCGCTTCATGTTGAGTTACTCCACCCGGCCGCTGCACGTCTTCGGCGGGCTGGGGCTGCTGTCGTTCGCCGCGGGCCTGCTCATCGGCCTGTACCTGACCTTCGTGAAGCTGGCGCTCGGCCAGGACATCGGCACGCGGCCGCTCCTGCTGCTGGCCGTCCTGCTGGTCATCCTCGGCGTCCAGATGGTCAGCATGGGCCTGCTGGCCGAGATGATCACGCGCACCTATCACGAGGCGCAGGACAAGCCCATCTATGTGATCCGGGAGCAGCTCGATGGCGACGAATGACGCGCACCTGTGCGACCGCCTGCTGGCGGACGGCTGGCGCGTGACAGGGCTGGACTGCTTCACCGACTACTATGCGCGCAGCATCAAGGAGGCGCACCTCGCGGCGGCCCTGGCGCAGCCGGCTTTCTCCCTGGTCGAGGCGGATCTGCTGGCCGTCGACCTCGCACCGCTGCTGGCCGATGTGCAACTGGTGTATCACCTGGCCGGCCAGCCCGGCGTGCGGGGCAGTTGGGGCCGGCAGTTCGAGGTCTACACTCGCAACAACATCCTCGCCACGCAGCGGCTGCTGGAGGCCGCGCTGGCCGCGGGCAGCAAGCCCATCGTCTATGCCTCGTCCTCCTCCGCATACGGCAACCTGCCGGTCATGCCGCTGCAAGAGACGATGGCCCCCGCGCCCGTCAGCCCCTACGGCGTCACCAAGCTGGCCGCCGAGCACCTCTGCCGCCTGTATACGGACGTCTACGGGCTGCCCACGCTCTCGCTGCGCCTGTTCACGGTGTACGGCCCGCGCCAGCGGCCCGACATGGGCTTCCAGCGGTTCCTCGCCGCCGCGGCCGCGGGCCAGGAGATCACGCTGTACGGCGACGGCGCGCAGACGCGCGACTTCACCTATGTCAGCGACGTAGTGGCGGGCTTCGTGTCCGCCGGCGACCTCTGTCTGGCCGGCCGCGCGGCCGGCCAGACCCTCAACATCGCGGGCGGCGTGCGCGCCTCGGTCAACGAGGTGCTGGCCGAGGTCGCGCGGCTGGCGGGCCGGCCGCTGCGGCTGCGCGCGCTGCCCGCGCAGCCGGGCGACGTGCGCGACACATGGGCCGACACCGCCCTGGCGCAAAGGCTCCTCGGCTTCCGTCCGGCCGTCGGCCTGGCCGAGGGCCTCGCGCGGCAGTGGGCGGATATGAACGAAGGAAGATGGAAGATGAAAGATGGAAGATGAGGAGGGAACGAACACCCGCTCTTCCTTCTTTTCTTTTCAATCTTCCTTATCAAGGAGGTGAATCATGGCAGGTCTGCCGATACGTAAGATGACGCTCTACAAACACGGCGTGGGGTATTTCATACGCCAGGGGACGACCGGGGACGACACCGTCGCGCTGGCCTTCCGCACGGAGGAGATGAACGATGTCCTCAAGAGCCTGACCGTCGTCGCCGCGGGCGGCCAGGTGCTGGGCGTCGACTATCAGACGCCGGAGGACAAGGCCGCGCTGCTCGCGCGCTCCTCGATCCAGCTCTCCGACGACGCCAGCCTGCGCGACCTGCTGCGCGACCTGCGCGGGCGGCGCGTCCGCCTGACGACGACCGACGGCGCGCTGAGCGGCGTCGTCGTGGGCGTCGATCTGCCCGCGGAGCGCGAGCCGATGGCCGCCGCGCTCCTCTCGCTCTGGCTGCCGGAGCAGCGCGCGGTGCGGCCGCTGCGGCTGGCCGATGTGGTGAGCGTGGCGATCGAGGACGAGCGCGGCGCGGCAGATCTCGTCTACTTCCTGGAGACGAGCCTGACCGAGGAGGCGAAGCGCGCGGTGACGATCCGGCTGTCCGGCCCGTCCGAGCTGATGGTCGGCTATATCGCGCCCAGCCCCGTCTGGCGCGTCAGCTATCGCCTCGTCGCGGACGAGACGGCGTCCGCGGACAAGCCGACCGCGGGGCTGTTGCAGGGCTGGGGGCTGTTCGACAACACGCTCGACGAGGATCTCGAAAACGTCAGCCTCACCTTCGTGGCCGGGATGCCGGTCAGCTTCATCTACGACCTCTACACCCCGTTCACGCCGCAGCGGCCGGTCGTCCAGGAGCAGGCCCGCAAGGTGGCCGGGCCGGTAGAGTTCGAGGAATCTGTCGCCGTCCAGCGCGCCGCGCCCATGCGCCGCGCCGCGCTGGACGACACGGCGGACATGCGCGGGTTCTCGTACGACCGATCCGACGTGTCGGGCCGCAGTCTGGCGAACGCCTATGCCACCACGCTCGGCACGATCTTCACCGAGACACAGAAGCCGTACGAGGTCGAGATCGTCGTGGCCGAGGTCGGCGACGATCGGGAACAGGACCAGCTGTACCGGTTGCGGTTCGACGGCTCCGTCGCCGACGAACGTGGGTTCGTGGCGATGGGGGGTTCCGCCGATGAACTCAGTTCCCTGATCGCCGACCGCTGGCACGTCGGGCTGTCGCTGACCGAT
>MWBF01000384.1 GCA_002068935.1 Chloroflexi bacterium ADurb.Bin325 | reverse complement strand
CCGCCGAGGTCGCCGACACGCACACCAGCAACGTCGCGGCGGTCGGCAGCGGCGAGACCCGGCGGCTGGGCACGACCAGCCTGACGTACAACGGCGAGATCATGGCCGTGGCCATCGTGCCCGTCGTGGCCGAGGTCGCGGGGCAGCTCCAGGAGGTGACGGTGGCCGTGGGCGACAGCGTCAAGCAGGGCGACCTGCTGGTGCGCATCGACAGTACGGTCGCTGAGGCGCAGCGCGCCCAGGCGCAGGCCGCGCTGGAGCTGGCCCAGTCCCAGGTGGAGCTGGCGAAGACCCAGCCGCAGCCGTCCGATGTGGCCGCGGCCGAGGCCGCGGTCGACGCGGCCCGCGCGGGCTACAACCGCGCGCTCCAGGGCGCGACCGACGAGGAGAAGCGCATGGTGCTGGCCCAGCTCAAGCAGGCCGAGGCGGCCGTTTCGATCTATCAGGGCCAGTACGACCGCATCGCGGGCAACCCCTACGCGGCGATGATGCCGGAGGCGTTGCAGCTTCAGCAGGCGACGCTGGCGAAGGAGGCCGCGCAGGCGCAGTACGACAAGGTGCTGAAGGGCGCGACCGCGGACCAGATCGCCGCGGCCTACGCCGCGCTGACCGGCGCGCAGGCCCAACTGGCCCGGCTGAAGCGCGGCGCGGAGCCGGCCCAGATCAAGGCCGCGGAGGCCGGCGTCAAACAGGCCGAGGCCGCGGTCTACCTGGCCCAACTACAGCTCGACAAGACCGATGTCCACGCGCCGGCCGACGGCTTCATCTATCAGTTGGATGCGGTCGAGGGCAGCATGGCCGGGCCGGGCACGGTGCTCGCGATCATCTTCTCGCACGACGCCAAGATCGTCATCCAGGTGGAGGAGTCGCGCTATCAGGATATCGCGGTCGGCCAGCCCGTCAGCATCCGGGTGGACGCCTACGCCGACCGCACCTTTGCGGGCGAGGTGTCGGCCATCGCGCCGACCTTCGACTACGCCAAGCGCACGGTGCAGGTCACCGTCCGGCCCACGGAGGGCGCGGCCGAGCTGAAGCCCGGCATGTTCGCCACCGTGACGCTGCTGGAGCCATGAGCCTATGAAACCCTGGGAAATCTCGATCAAGCAACCGGTCTTTATCTCGATGGTCATGCTGGCGCTGATCGTCGTCGGCGTCATCGCGTACACGGGCATGCCGCTGGATTTCTTCCCCGATGTCTCGTATCCCACGATGGCGATCCTGACGATCTACCCCGGCGCGGGGCCCAGCGAGGTGGAGACGCAGGTCACCCGGCTCATCGAGGAGGCGATGGTCACGGCGTCCGGCGTCGAGGAGGTTCAATCGCGCTCCAGCGAGGGCTTCTCCGTCGTCATCGTGAGCTTCTCGCTGAACAAGGATGACAAGGTGGCCATCCAGGAGGTGCGCGAGAAGCTCAACAACGTGCGCAGCGAGCTGCCGGACGGCATCTACGAGCCGACCATCACGGCCTACGACCCGTCCTCGCTGCCGATCCTGCGCTTCTCGGCCGCGAGCGCGCGGCCGGATGCGGCCGGCGATGTGCGCCAGATCGTCATCGACGAGGTGCTGCCCCGGCTGCAGCGGCTGGACGGCGTGGCGGACGCGGTGGTGACGGGCGGCCGCGAGCGCGAGATCCAGGTCCTGCTGGACGCCAATGCGCTGAAGGCGCGCCGGGTCGCGCCGCAACAGGTCATCGGGACCATCCTGGCGGAGAGCTACAGCATCCCCAGCGGCAGCATCCAGGAGTCCGGCCAGAACCTGCTGCTGCGCACGCCGGGCAACTTCAACACGGTCGAGGACGTGGCGAACTTGCAGATCGCCACCGCGCTCGGCGCGGTGCGGGTGGGCGATGTCGCGACCGTGCAGGACGGCTGGAAGGAGCAGGACACCTACAGCCGCCTCGACGGCCAGGAGGCCGTCATCGTCTCGGTGCGCAAACAGTCGGGCACGAACACGGTGCAGGTGGCCGAGCGCGTCAAGAAGGCATTGGCCGAGATCGCCGCGGCGCGGCCCGACCTCAACCTGGCGACGGTTCAGGATCAATCGCTGTTCGTCCGCCACAGCTTCGACGATGCGATGCAGGAACTGGTGATCGGCGCGATCGCGGCCTCGCTGATCGTGCTGGTCTTCTTCCGCAACCTGCGCAACACCCTGGTGACCATCGCCGGCCTGCCCATCATCCTGCTGGGCACGTTTGCAGCCATGAACGCGCGGGGCATGACGCTCAACATCATCTCGCTGATGGCGCTCTCGCTGTCGGTGGGCCTCATCATCGACGATGCAATCGTGGTGCGCGAGAACATCTTCCGCCACATGGAGATGGGCAAGACCCCGCGCCAGGCGTCCATCGAGGGCACGGCGGAGGTCGCCCTGCCCGTGATCGCGATGTCGCTGACCATCGTCTCGGTCTTCCTGCCCATCGCCTTCGTCGGCGGGCTGATCGGCAAGTTCCTCAACTCCTTCGGCCTGGTGGTCAGCATCGCGGTGCTGATTTCGCTGGTGGAGGCGCTGACCTTTGCGCCGATGCTCTCGGTCTACCTGTTCAAGCAGCAGAAGCCCAAGATCGCGATCGACCCGGAACACGCCGGGCTGGAGGCCCACGCCTCGCTGGGCTGGTTGGAGCGGGTCTATCTGCGGATGCTGGGCTGGACGCTGCGCCACCGGTTCGTCACGGTCGCGCTGGGCGTCGTGGTCCTCGCGGCCAGCCTCTACGGTGCGACCTTCCTCAAGCAGAGCTTCCTGCCCCCGGTCGACCAGGGCGCCGCGGACGTCTCGATCCTGCTGCCGCCGGGCGGGTCGCTGGCGCAGACGGATGCGGAGGCGCGGCGTCTGGAGGCCCAACTGCTCGACATGGACGGGGTCACCTCCGTGCTGACCACGGTGGGCGGCACGGGCACGCCCGAGGCCGCGCACTTCAACGTGAAGCTGGCGCGGGGCTATGCGGTGGCGAACTTTGTCGATCAGGCGCGCGGCCGGCTGGCGGCCCCCGGCCTCTCGATCAGCGGCGGCAGCTTCGTGTCGATGGCCAGCGGCGGCAGCTCCATCCTGGGGAAGCCGATCCAGATCACGCTACAGACCGTCGGCGACAGCGAGGAGCTCAACCTGTTCAGCATCGAGCTGGCGGAGCGGCTGAGGGCCGTGCCCGGCCTGGTGGACGTGGACGTCTCGTACCGGCCCGGCAAGCCTGAGGTGCTGCTGGTGGTCGACCGGCGCAAGGCCGCCGACCTGGGCATCAACATCGCTACGGTCGGCAGCACCATCCGCACGCTGGTCGAGGGCGCGGAGGTCGCGACCTTCCGCGGGGAGGGCGTCGAGGCCGATATCCGGGTGCAGCTTCAGGCCGCGGACCGCCAGCGGCTCGACCACATCGAAATGCG
>MWBF01000383.1 GCA_002068935.1 Chloroflexi bacterium ADurb.Bin325 | reverse complement strand
ATTGCTCTGGCCGGTCTCTGACCGAGCCAGGGGCACGGTCGGAGACCGGCCCCAGCGGGTTTTCGGATAGGCTCTTGGTAATGGTGGCCGTGACTTCAGTCGCCACTCTTAAAGAGCGGGCTCGTCCCCCTCGAACCCCAGCGCCTCGCGCACGATGTAGAGCGGCCGGCCCTTCACCTCGTCGTAGATCCGCCCCAGATACTCCCCGATGATGCCGAGCGAGATCAACTGCACGCCGCCGAGGAACAGCACCGCCACCAGCGTCGACGCCTGCCCGTAGAACGCGTGGCTGCCCGACAGCCGCAGGATGACCGTGACGATGATGCCGAGGACGGCCAGCGCGGCCGCGATAAAGCCGAAATAGGTCGCGACCTGGAGCGGGAAGTACGAGAACGACGTGATGCCGTCCAGCGCAAACCTGAGCATCTTCTTGAGCGGATACTTCGTCTCGCCGGCGTAGCGCTCCGCGCGCACGTACTGCACGCCCACCTGCTTGAACCCGACCCAGACCGACATCCCGCGCATGAAGCGGTGCTTCTCGCGCATGGTGCGCAGCGCCTCCACGACCTTGCGATCCATCAGGCGGAAGTCGCCGGTGTCCATCGGGATATCGATATCGGTGATCTTGTAGATGATGCGGTAGAACGCCTTGGCGGTGAACTCCTTGAACCAGGTCTCGCCCTTGCGCTCGGCGCGCACCGCATAGACCACCTCGTAGCCCTCGCGCCACTTCGCCAGCAGATCCAGGATGACCTCCGGCGGATCCTGCAGGTCCGCGTCGATGATGACCACCGCGTCGCCCTGAGCATAGTCCGCGCCCGCGGTAATGGCCACCTGATGGCCGAAGTTGCGCGCAAAATCCACCACCTTGACGCGCGGGTCGGCCGCGTGCAGCTCGCGCATGATCTGGGGCGAACGATCCCGGCTGCCGTCGTTGACGAGCACCAGTTCCCAGTCCAGCCCCGCGCCGTCCAGCACCGCGGTCAGGCGGCGGTACAGCTCGTGCAGGATCGCTTCCTCGTTGTAGACGGGCGCGACAACGGACAACGTCGGACGATGCGGGAGTGTGGTCATACGGACTCCTCAACAGGACACTGCTGACGCTGATGTGCCAACCTGCGGTTGGCCCTGATTGACCTGATCCTCGTTACTCATCACTCGTTACTCATTACTCGTTACTCATTACTCATTCAACTTTCACCACACGAAACTCATCCCCTTCACGTGTTAACCGGCCCGCGGCCAGCGTCGCGTCGTGCTGGAAGAAGAGGAGCGCCTCCTTGCGCCAGGCCCATTCGCGCAGCGAACGTTTCGTCTCGATGCTGACGAGCGGCTCGACATCGAAGGCCGCGACCCAGGCCAGCCGCTCGAACGTGACCGCGTGAGGCACGGCGTCGGCCAGGAAGATGGCCGTCTCGCCCGCGCTCTCGACGATGACCACCTGGTGCGCCCGCGTGTGGCCGGGCGTGATGAGCGTGCGCACCTCCGGCGTGACCTGCGTGTCGCCGTGCAGCACGCGCAGCACGCTCTCGCGGCCGTCGCACGGGTGCGTCAGCGGCAGATAGTTCTCGGCAAAATAGGCGTTGCGCGTGCGCTCGTTCGGGTAGGTCGCGTCCGCCAGCTCCAGCCGCTGCACCAGATAGGCGGCCTTCGGGAACGCCGGCTCGATCTGTCCGTCGGGGCCGTAGACCGTGTTGCCGCCGCAATGGTCGCCGTGCAGGTGCGTGTCGATCACGAGCTGCACATCGTCCGGCCGATAGCCCAGCGCGGCCAGCTCGCCGGCCAGCCGCCGCTCGCCGTGCAGGTCGAGCTGGCCGCGACGCTTGGCCGTCAGCTTGTCACCGTAGCCCGTATCGACCAGGATCGGCCCCGCATCCGACTCGATCAGCAGACAGCGCATCTGCATGGGGATGCGGTTCTGGGCGTCCGGCTGCAGCACGCGCTCCCACAACGTGCGCGGCACCACGCCGAACGCGGCCCCGCCGTCGGTCCAGAACACGCCGTCGCTGACCAGATGCACGCGCACCCGGCCCACCTGGAACGTCTGCGGGCTCATGACGCCCCCGCGGCGGGTCGGTCGGCCGCGGCCGCGCGCCGGCCGCGGCGGTCGAGCAGCGCCAGGGCGCGCTCGACCTGCTGGCCGACCGTCCCCTCGATCAGCCGGCTCTGATCCCCGCGCAGCGTCTGGAGCGCGGCGAGCGCGGCCTCATTGCCCACCTGCCCCAGCCCGCTGGCCGCATAACCGCGCACCTGGGGGTCCGGGTCGGCCAGCGCGGCCAGGAGCTGCGGCTGGGCGTCCGGGTGGGGCGCATCCGCGAGCGCGGCGGCCAGGGCGCGGCGCGCCAGCAGCGGCTGGCCCGGCTGCGCCAGCGCCTCGGCCAGCGGCACGGCCGCGGCCGGCTGCCCGAGGCGGCTCAGCGCCCGCGCCGCGGCGCGCACCACCCGGGTCTCCGGGTCGGCGATCAGCGGCAACAGCGCGGGCAGCGCGGCCGGGTCGGCCAGCCGGCCCAGCGCCTCCGCGACCGCGGCGCGCACCTCCGCCGCGGGGTCGTTCGCCCTGGGGAGCAGCGCTTGCAGCGCGGCCTCGCCGCCGAGCCGGCCCAACACCTGCGCGACGCCCGCGCGGCGCAGCGGCTCCGAGTCGTCCAGACAGGCCGCCAGGGTGTCGAACACGCGGCCGCGCTGGTGGGCCAGCGCCTCGATCGCCTGCCAGCGGACGAACTCCTCAGGATCGACCAGCGCATCCACCAGCGCGGCCACGGCCTGGGGGCTGCGCATGGGGTCCTGGCCCAGCGCGGCCGCGGCCTGCCAGCGCCGGCTGGGCTCCGCAGCATACAGCGCCTCGACGCAGCCGCTCTCGCTGGCCGGGCCTGCCGCGGCCTGCCAGTGCGTGAGCCGGGCCCAGCGCGCGCGGCCCCATGTCTCGCCGGCCCGCCAGAGCGCGCGCAGCCGGTCGCCAAAAGTTCTGTTCATGTTCAGGTTCACCGAATCTCGATGGTCGTCTGGCACGGCGGCGGGAAGTTGCCGCTCGTGTCCACGACGACCACGCGCACCGAATAGACGCCCGGCGGCAGCGCGCCCGCGTTGAGCACGCCGAGCTGGCCGCCCTGCACGGGCTGGTCTCGGCCATCGAAGTAGGACCACACGCCCGGGTTGGTCCCCGCGCCGTACTCCAGCTTGTAGAACTGGAAGTTTTCGTGCACCGCCGTGCCGATGATGGGCACCAGGCCGGAGACCTGCGCGCCGACGCCCGGCGCGGTGATGACCGCGTTGCCGGTGGGACACTGCGGCCGCTGGACGGCCGGCGCGGCCGCGGTCGGCGACTCAGCCGGCGGCGGGATCGGCGTGCGCGTGGGCCGGACGGTCGGCGGGGGCCG
>MWBF01000382.1 GCA_002068935.1 Chloroflexi bacterium ADurb.Bin325 | reverse complement strand
CCGCCGCTCTACTATCTGCTGGCCGCGGCCGCGAGCCGCGCCGCGGGGCTGGACTTCGACTTTCTGCGCGCAAACCCCGATGTCGGCGTCTCCGCGGACGCGCTCGCGCCGAACTTCTTCGTCCACACCGCGCTCGAGGTGTGGCCGTGGCAGGGCGGGCCGCTGGCAATGCACCTGGCGCGGCTGGTATCGGTGCTGGCCGGGCTGCTGCTCGTCCTGGCGACCTACGGGCTCGGCCGCGAGCTCTGGCCCGCGCGGCCGGAGATCGCACTGGCCGGCGCAGCCTTTGTCGCGTTCCTGCCGGAGTCGCTCTTCGTCGGCGGCGCGGTCACCAATGACATGCTGGCTGCCGCGCTGGCGGCCGCCGCGCTCTGGTGGGCCGCGGCCGGCCGGAGCTGGCCCGCCGCGCTGGCCGTGGGGGTCGCGCTGGGCCTGGGCTTCCTGACCAAGGCGAGCGCCATCGCGGTCTGGCCCGCGGCCGGGCTGACGCTGCTCCTGGTCGATGGCTGGCGCGTGCAGCAGCCGTCCCGCCGTCTCGGCCGCTTCATCCTGACCGCGGTCATCGCGACCGTTATCGCCGCGCCCTGGCTCTGGCGTAACTGGACGCTTTACGGCGACCCGCTCGGCGCGCCGGTCGTGCTCGGCACGATCGACCGCCGCACGACGCCCCTCGACCTTGCCTGGCTGGCTCGCGGCTGGTTCCTGAGCTTCTGGGGCAAGTTCGGCGGCGCGGGACACATCCCGCTGCCGTGGCCGCTGTATGTCTTGTGGGGCATCATTGTGGCAGGCGCGGTCGCGGGCGGAGCTCTTCGACTCGGCCGCAGAGAACGCGGAGCACACGGGGATTATGCACCGAAGCTAGCTCCCGACAGCGTCTCAGAATCCTCTGGGACCTCTGTGGCTAACCGGAACGCGGTCCGATGGATCGTGCTGGCCGGCGCGCCGCTGCTGGTCGCGCTCTCGATGCTCTCGTACAGCCAGGTTGCACTCGGCACGGATCAGGGCCGGCTCCTCTTCCCTGCCCTCGCGCCCATCGGGCTGCTCGTCGCCGCGGGGCTGGCCGCATGGCTCCCGCCGCGGCGGGCTTGCTGGCTGGCCCCCGCGCTGGCCGGCGTGATGCTCCTGGTCGCGCTGCTGGCGCTCCAGTTCGGCGTCCGGCAGCCCTTTGCGCCGCCCCTGGCCGCCGCGGCGGAGGTCGCGGCCGCGGCGCCGGTGCAGGTTGCGGTCGGGCCGCTGGAGCTGGTCGCGGCCGCCTGGCAGCCCGATTCCGGCGCGCTTACGCTCTACTGGCGCGCGGAGCAGCCGGTCGAGGACGACCTGCGCGTGATCCTCCGCGCATATGGGGCCGACGGCGCGATGCTGTGGGAGTGGAAGCGCTCGCCCGGCGCGGGCCGCTACAGCACGGATCGCTGGCGCGGCGGACAGGTGATCCGCGATGCGTATCGCATCCCGGCGGAGGCGCTGGCCGCGCTGGCGCGCGCGGAGGCGACGGTGTACGCGTTCCCGGATGAGACGCCGCTGGGCAGGGCGGATCTGCCCTTGCCCGGCGCTGCGCGGGCTGCGGGGCGGTGAGCGACATGCGCGCGCGCTTGAGACCGGGCGGATGGCGGGGATGGCTGGCCGCGGTATGGCCGCTCCTGCTCGTCGTCCTGCTGACCGTGCCCGCGCTGCAACCGGTGTGGCAGCCGGGCCTCCAGCAGACGGACGACGGCGCGCACCATGTCTTCCGCCTGTTCAGCCTGGATCGCGCGCTGCGGGCCGGGCACGCCGGCGCGCGCTGGCAGGCGGAGGAGGGCTTCGGCTACGGCTTCCCGGTCCTCAACTTCTACGCGCCGCTCAGCTATTACTTCGGCCTGCTCTTTCATCGGCTCGGCGCAGGGTTCGTCGCCTCGTTCGAGTGGACGCTGGCCGCGGGGCTGATCCTCTCCGCGGTCGCGATGTACCTCTTTGCGCGCGAGCTGCTCGGCGGATGGGGCGGCGCGCTGGCCGCGGTCGCCTACGCGTGGGCGCCGTACCGCCTGGCGGATGCGTGGATGCGCGGCGCGCTGGCCGAGCACCTGGCGTTCATCTGGCTGCCGTTGCTCCTGCTCGCGCTGCTGCGCGTCGGCCGGGCGGCCGGCCGCGGCGACGCGCCGGCGATGTGGCGGCCGATCCTCTGGGGCGGCGCGGCGGCCGCGGGCCTCGTGCTCACGCATAACCTGACCGTGCTGCTGGCCGCGCCCGCGCTGGTCGCGTGGACGCTGCTGCTCGTGTTTGCGGGCGCATCGGACAAGGCGGCGCGCTGGCGCTTCCTGCGCGGGGCCGCGCTCATGGGGCTGTTCGGCCTGGCGCTCAGCGCGGCCTTCTGGCTGCCCGCGCTGGCGGAGGCGCGCTATGTCCGCGCGGGGCACATCCCCGAGGAGTTCGCGGCGTGGTCGAGCGTGCTCGAACAGCCCCGCTATCTGCTTGCCGCGAGCTGGGATCACTACTATGTCACGCCGGAGCGCGGCATCGAGCACCGCCTGGGGCTGGCGCAGGCCGCGCTGGCGCTTCTCGGCCTCATCGTCGGGCTGGCGCAGCGGCCGCGGCTGCCGCGCATCGCGGCCTGGGCCCTGCCCGTGCTGGCCGGGCTGACCCTCTTTGCGCTGTTTATGCAGTCGAAGCTGTCCGCGGCGGTCTGGCGCATCCCGGGCCTGCTGCTGTTGCAGTTCCCCTGGCGCTGGCAGACGCTGGCCGCGCTGGGCACGGGCATGCTGACCGGCTACCTGGCGCTCGTCCTGCCTAACGGATCCGGGGCCGCAGCTTCGCCCGACGATGCGGCGCGCGCGCATTCACGCCCCGGCCAGCCGGGGGCCCGGCTGTGGGCCTGGGCCGGCGGCCCTCTCGTCATTCTCGTCGCGCTCCTCCTGGCGAGCGCGGCGCTGCCCCACCTGCCGTGGCAGCCGATGAACATCCCCGCGACCGATATCCCGGCGACGGATGAGACGATCGATCTTGCGAGCCTCGCGATGTACGATTATGGCCGGGGGCTGTGGCTGCGCGAGCACGGCAGTCCGTGGATGTTCGAGTATATGCCGGTGTGGGTGCAGACCCCGCGCGAGGAATTTTTCCTGCCCGCGGCCGCGCCGGACGGCCGCGGCGCGGCCGCGGCGCTGCGCGTCGCGCTGACGCCGGGCCGCCAGGCCCCGCTCGCCAGGGAGTACCGGGCGGCGGCCGCGCAGCCGTGGACGCTCCAGCTACACCAGTTCTACTTCCCCGGCTGGGAGGCGGTGATCGACGGCCGCGTGCAGCCCGCGACGGCCGTCGGGCCGCTCGGCCTGGCCGGCGTGACCGTGCCCGCGGGCGAGCACGAGATCGTCTTCCGGTTCGGCTCGACCCCGCCCCGGCGGATCGGCTGGGCGG
>MWBF01000381.1 GCA_002068935.1 Chloroflexi bacterium ADurb.Bin325 | reverse complement strand
GGCGGCCCGCCGCGCCGGCGGACGGCGCTGGCTGGCCGTCGCCGTCGTGCCCGACCCCGCGCTGGACGCGCACTTCAGACAGCTCGGCGCACACGCGATCATCCGCGGGCCCGACGCCATGCTCGCCTGGGCATGAACCACTGATTTCAAGGAGCTTGATGATGCCGGATAACACGACGCCAGACCAAGAAACGCTGGCCGACCAGACGCCCGACCACGAGACGCCGGAGGATGTGGCCCCGCCGGACTTCGATGTGCAGGCGGCGCATCGCTTCTTCTCGGTCGACTGCTTCAATCGGGCCTGGGACTTGATCGAGAAGGAAGACCGCACCTTCGAAGAGGACGAGGAGATGCTCAATCTGAGCATGGCCTCCCTCTGGCATTGGAGCCAGCGCCCGGACTTCGGCGCAAAAGAGCAATCGCTCGGCTACTGGCAGGTCTCACGCATCCTTGCGATCACCGGCCGGGCCGAGATGGCGACGGTCTTCGCCCAGAAATGCCTGGAAGTGACCGAGGAGGCAGAGCTGCCGGTCTACTACCTCGGCTATGCGTATGAGGCGCTTGCGCGCGCGGCGATGGCCGGGCGCAACCGCATCGCGGCCGTGCGCTATCTGGCCCAGGCGAAGGCCGCCGCAGACCGGGAGCCCAACGAAGAGGACCGCGAGGTCCTGCTGGACGATCTCGCCACGATCATCTAGTTACGCGCCCGTCAAACGGTCGCCGACGGCCAGCTCGGCCAGGGCCGCGAGCAGCGTATCCGTGTCCGCGGGCCGGCCCGCGCTGACACGGATGCAGTTCTCCAGCCCTGGCTTGTCATAATAGCGCACCAGCACGCCTTGCTCGGCCAGCCCGGCCTTCAGCGCCCGCGCGTCGCGGCCCGCCACGCGGCAGAGCACGAAGTTGGCGCGGCTGGGATAGGGGCGCAGGAACGGGATGCGCGCCAGCTCGACCTCCAGCCGCGCGCGCTCGCGGATCAGCGCGTCCACGGTGTGCTGGATCTCCGCGCGGTGCGCCAGCGAGGCCAGCCCCGCGACGGTGGCCGCGACGTTCACGTTGTACGGCTGCTTGGCCTTCCACAGCACCGGCATCAGCCACGCGGGGAAGATGCCGTAGCCCAGCCGCAGCCCCGCGATGCCCGCCCACTTGCTGAAGGTGCGCAGGACGACCAGGTTGTCGTGCGCCGACGCCCAGCCCGCAGCCGAGTGTCCCAGCCCGGCAAACTCGACATAAGCCTCATCGACCACGACCAGCAGCGGCAGGCGCAGCAGGCGGCGCAGGTCGGCCGGGTCGAGCAGGCTGCCGTCGGGGTTGTTGGGCGAGGTCAGGAACAGGAGCTTGGGCGGCCTGTCCCGCCCACATGCTCGCTCGATGGCCGGGACATCCACGCTGAAGTCGTCGCCGCGCGGGATGCGCACCACCTCCGCGCCGGCCAGCCCCGCGTCGAAGCTGTACATGCCGAAGGTCGGCGGGCAGTCGATGATCGCGTCGCCCGGCCCGACGGTGATACGGATCAGCAGGTCGATCAGCTCGTCCGCGCCGTGGCCGGGCAGGATCTGCTCCGCGGGGACGCCGACGTATTTGGCGAGCGCCGCGCGCAGCTCGCGGTGCTCCGGGTCCGGGTAGATGTGCGGGAAGGGGTATGCGGCCAGCGCCGCGCGCACCGCCGGATGCGGCCCGTAGGGGTTCTCGTTGGCGTCGAGCTTGACGATCTGTTCCGGCGCGCGGCCGAGCTGGCGGCTGAGCACCTCGAACGGCAGGATCGGCGTGTACGGCTCCAGCGCCGCGATGTGGGGCAGCAGCAGGCCGGTCGGGTCGAAGGTGGTCAAGTTGAACCTCACTACGCACGGGCGCTAAAGCGCCTACTACAAACAGGCTGACGGGTCAGTGAGTGCAGTGCTTCCGCGCCCCGCATCAGTTCGCATTTCCGCGGCCCGCGCGTGCGCGGTCAGCCCTTCGCCGCGGGCCAGCACCGCGGCCGGCGCGGAGAGCCGCGCGCCGGCCCCCGCGTCGAGCGCGATCAGGCTGATGCGCTTCACGAAGTCGGCCACGCTCAGCGGGCTGCTGTAGCGAGCGCTGCCCTCGGTCGGCATGACGTGGCTCGGCCCCGCGACATAATCCCCCAGCACCTCGAACGAGTGCTCGCCGACGAAGACGCCGCCCGCGTTGCGCACGTGGCCGACGAGCGCCCACGGATCGGCCACGAGCAGGCAGAGGTGCTCCGGCGCATACGCGTTCGCCAGCGCCACGGCCTCCGCCAGATCCGCGGTCAGCACGATGCCGCCCCGGTCGGCCAGCGACGCGGCCGCGATATCGGCCCGCTCCAGCCCCGCCAGTTGGCGGCCCAGCTCGGCCGCGACCGCATCGGCCAGCGTCCGGGACGGGGTCAGCAGGATGGGCGAGGCCAGCACGTCATGTTCCGCCTGCGCCAGCAGGTCTGCGGCGGCCCAGGCCGGGTCCGCGGCCTCGTCCGCGATGACGACCGTCTCGGTCGGGCCGTAGAACCCGTCGATGCCGACCGCGCCGATGACCTGGCGCTTGGCGAGCGTGATGAACAGGCCGCCCGCGCCGACGATCTTGTCCACCGCGGGGACGGTCTCCGTGCCGTAGGCCAGCGCGGCGATGGCCTGCGCGCCGCCGAGCGCAAAGAGCCGGTCGATCTGCGCGACGTGCGCGGCCGCGAGGATCAGGTCGTGGATCTGCCCCTGGCGGTTGGGCGGCGTGCAGACGACCACCTGGCCGACCCCCGCGACGCGCGCGGGCAGCGCGGCCATGAGCAGCGAGGAGGGCAGCGGCGCGGTGCCGCCCGGCACGTAGACGCCGGCGCGATCCAGCGGGCGGATGAGCTGGCCGAGCGTGCCGTCCGGCCCCGCATCGACCCACGAATCCATCGGCTGCTTCCGGTGGAACCGCGCGATGCGCTCCGCCGCGAGATCGAGCGCGGCGCGCTGCTCCGCGGGCAGGCGGTCATACGCGGCCTGCCACGCGGCGCGCTCCACCTCGAACGCGGGGTTGGGGTTCCCGTCGATGCGCGCCGACCATTCGACGACCGCGGCGTCCCCGCGCGCGCGGATATCGCGCAGGATGCGGCCGACCGCTTCGGCCGGGCTGATGCGCTCACCGAAGATGGCCGCGATGCCGTCCAGCAGCCGGGCGGGCATCTCCTGATCCTCCCACGCGGCCCGGCGCAGGATGCCCTCCCGCGCCTCCGCGCTCGTGTAGATGTTGACGACTGGCATGAGAACTCCTTTTTCACCGCGAAGACGCGGAGGACACGAAGAATGATTGGGAACGAGTAACGAGTAATGATTAAACTTGGAGCCTATCCGAAAACCCGCTGGGGCCGGTCTCTGACCGTGCCCCTGGCTCGGTCGGAGACCGGCCAGAGCAATTT
>MWBF01000380.1 GCA_002068935.1 Chloroflexi bacterium ADurb.Bin325 | reverse complement strand
TTGCCGATCGCGCGGCCGATGCCGAGTTCCATGAGCCTATTATATCATAGGCCTGGCGCTTGCTGCCCCGCGCCCACGCCCGTTCGTAGTAGGCGTTTTAGCACCCCCGCGCCCACCACCCCTGGCTCTGGCCGGTCGTGCTCAACTGCGTTGAGCCTACCGAGCCAGGGGGCACGGTCAGAGACCGGCCCCAGCGCGTCGGTTTGTAGTAGGCGCTTTAGCGCCCCCGCGTCCGCTTCATGTCCGACGCGGTTGTGACAAGCAACGGGGTTGGTGTTATACTCTCCATAAATCAGCGCCATCCACCTTCGGAGTGAGCATGTCTCCCATCATCCGCATCGACAAGATCGCCGATCACGTCGGCCAGGAAGTCACCCTCCAGGGGTGGCTGCAACTCAAGACCGGCAAGGGCAAGCTGCAATTCCTGCGCGTCCGCGATGGCAGCGGCGTGATCCAGGCCGTCATCTTCAAGGGCAACGTGTCCGAAGAGATGTTCGAGGCCGCGAAACGGCTGCCCATCGAGTCCTCGTTGGTCATCAGCGGCACGGTCCGCGCGGACGAGCGCGCGCCCGGCATCCCCGGCGGCTTCGAGCTGGATGTCAACGCGCTGGAGGTCGTGCAGGAGTCGGCGGAATACCCCATCGGCCTGAAGGAGCACGGCGTCGAGTTCCTGATGGATCACCGCCACCTGTGGCTCCGCTCGAACCGCCAGTGGGCCATCATGCGCGTGCGCGCGACCATCGTCAAGGCCATCCGCGACTGGTTGGACAACAACGGCTTCACCCTCGTCGATACGCCCATCCTGACGCCCTCCGCCGCGGAGGGCACCACGACCCTGTTCAAGACGGACTTTCACGGCGAGGACGCCTTCCTCGCGCAGACCGGCCAGCTCTACAACGAGGTGAACATCTTCTCGGTCGGCAGGACCTACTGCTTCGGCCCCACCTTCCGCGCGGAGAAGAGCAAGACCCGCCGCCATCTCCAGGAGTTCTGGATGGTCGAGCCGGAGATCGCCTTCTGCAAGCTGGAGGAGCTGCTGGAGATCGAGGAGCAGTTCGTCAGCTACATCGTGCAGACGACGCTGCACGAGCGCGCGGCCGAGCTCAAGCTGCTGGAGCGCGACACCAGCTTCCTGGAGCGCATCGTCCCGCCCTTCCCGCGCATCAGCTACGACGAAGCGGTGGAGATGATCAACCGGGCCGCGGCCGCGGGGGCCACCGTGCCGCCCAACGACGAGCCGGTCCCCGCGATGGAATGGGGCGGCGACTTCGGCGCGCCCCACGAGACCTACATCGCCGGCCAGTTTGACCGGCCCGTGTTCGTCCACCACTACCCGACCGCGGTCAAGGCGTTCTACATGGAGCCGGAGCCCGGCCGGCCGGAGGTGTGCCGTTCGGCGGATCTGCTCGCGCCCGAAGGATACGGCGAGATCATCGGCGGGTCCGAGCGCATGAGCGACCCGGATGTGCTGCTGGCCGCGATCGACCGCCACGGCCTGCCGCGCGAGGCGTACGAGTGGTACGTGGATCTGCGGCGCTACGGCTCGACGCCCCACAGCGGCTTCGGGCTGGGCGTGGAGCGCACCGTCGCCTGGATCTGCGGCCTCGACCACATCCGCGAGACCATCGCCTTCCCGCGCATGCTCAACCGCCTGCGCCCGTAAGGTTGGGATACAGAAGCCACAGAGGACACAGAGAACACTGAGAACACTGAGAACAGAACGCTTATAGCTGATTTACAAGATGATCAAAATAGCGATCCTGAGAATCTGTTCGATCAGTGTCATCAGCGTCCTATCTCTCTGAGCTCTCTGTGTCCTCTGTGGCAAAGGCAAAACCCCGAGCCTCCTATGCAAGCGTATCTGCCCGGCTTTCTGCTGGTCTTCGTCATCGCGTTCGCGGCGGCGCTGGTCATCACCCCGCTGGCGCGCCGCGCGGGCCGCACGCTCGACGTGCAGGATCGGCCCGGCGGCAAGCGCAGACACCGCGGCATCGTGCCGCGCACCGGCGGCGTCGCGATGTATGCGGGCTTTACGCTGGCCGTCCTCGCCACAATGCTGCTGCCCCGCGCGCTCTTCCCGCCCAGCCAGGATCCGGGCGAGCTGACCCGCCTGACCGGGCTGCTGCTCGGCGCAACGGCCATCTTCCTGTTCGGCCTCGTGGATGACCGCTTCGAGCTGGGCAGCAGGGCGCAGTACGCCGGACAGTTCGTCGCCAGCCTGATCGCCATCGCGTTCACCATCTTCATCGAGCGCGTGAACAACCCCTTCGGCGCCGGCCAGATCGTCTTCCCGTGGCCGGTCGTCGGCCTGCTGACCATCTTCTGGTTCACCGGCATGATGAACACGGTCAACTGGCTCGACGGGCTGGACGGGCTGGCCGCGGGCGTCTCGTGCACTGTGGCCGCGTTCATCACCGTCCATATGATCCGCGAGGGCCAGCTCAGCGTTGCGCTGCTGCCGCTGGCGCTCGTCGGCGCGACGCTCGGCTTCCTGCCCTACAACTTCAACCCGGCGAAGGTCTTCATGGGGAGCGGCGGGTCGTACTTCCTGGGGTGGGCCGTCGCCGCGCTGGGGATCATCGGCGGTGCAAAGGTCGCGACGGTGCTGCTGGCGATGGGGCTGCCGATCCTCGATGTCGCGTGGCTCATCTACAACCGCTGGCGGCACGGCGGCCACCCCGCGTTCAACGGCCGCGACCACCTGCACCACCGGCTGCTCGACATCGGGTTCACGCAGCGGCAGATCGTGCTGGGCTACTACGTGTTTTGCGCGCTGTTCGGCGGGCTGGCGCTGCTCCTGGAGAACCGGCTGTACAAGATCATGGCGCTGGGCGTGCTGGGCGCGGCCGCGCTGGCCGTGCTGGTGTGGGCCGCCCACCAGCCCGCGGGGAAATACACGAATGGACATAGAAACATATGATGAGGCATTCAGATGAAGGCTCTGAACCCCTGGAGGTTCACCCTAGAGCCGATGGCAAGGCGTCCTGGCAAGCCTGGCAGGCCGAAAGCGCTGAACTCGACGCATTGATTCTGAAGGAGCGCGGCGGGCAGCTTATAGATGTCGACACGCTATTGGAGGAGGTTCGCGCTGACCGAGAGCTGAGAGATGGGTCGATCTGCGCTGAGACCGCTGAGGAATAGAGAAAACCGATTTACCTCACCCCCCATCCCCCTCTCCTGACGTGCGAGCCGAAGGCTCGCCAAGGTCAGGAGAGGGGGAGCCGAGGGGGTGAGGCCGGGCGTTCAGCAGGTTTTCGGATAGGTTCTTAAACCTCGGCCGCCATTACCAAGTCCCTGCGGACTTTCGTGTCTCAGTCTGCGCAGGCAGACTTGGAATCTATCCGAAAATTGCTCTGGCCGGTCTCTGACCGAGCCAGGGGCACGGTCGGAGACCGGCCCCAGCGGGTT
>MWBF01000379.1 GCA_002068935.1 Chloroflexi bacterium ADurb.Bin325 | reverse complement strand
GGACGGGGGAAGGGGTCGGGGGATGGGGGCTGGTTCGGCCCCCACCCCGTCACTCCCCGCGCAGCGCCTCGGCCGCGGCCATCCGGCCCATGCGCAGCGCGGGATAGACGCCGGCCAACAGCGCCGCGCCGACCGCCAGCGCCAGCGCCTGGCCGAACACCAGCGGGTCCGCACGCAGCTGCATGGTCCAACCGAACGAACGCCGGTTGATGATGAAGATCAGCACCACCGCCAGCGCGAACCCGGTGGGCATCGCCAGCAGGCCCGCGACCGCGCCCATCAGCCCCGTCTCCATCAGCACAAGCCCGCGGAACTGGCGCACGGTCAGCCCGACCGCGCGGAGCACGCCGAACTCGTGCGTCCGCTCCAGTTGCAGCGAGAGCAGCGCGCTGAGCACGCCGATGAAGGCCACGATGGCCGCCAGCATCTGTAGCGCGCCCGTGATGGCAAACGCCCGGTCGAACACGGCCAGCGCCTCCGCGCGCAGCGCCGCGTTGGGCTGCACCGCGACCCCCTGGATGCCGCGCAGCGCATCGCGCAGGCCCGCGGTCACCGCATCCACGTCCGCGGCCGGCTCCAACACCAGCAGGGCCGCGGTCACGGTGGGGTCGTCCCAGTGCTGCCGGTACAGACCCAGCGTCATCATGACCGCGCCCTGGCTGCTGGAATAGTCGCGGTAGACGCCCGCGACGGGAAAGGCCTGCGGCCCGTGATCGGTGTAGAGCGTGACCGTCGCGCCGCGCGGCGGCAGGCCGAGCCGGTTCGCCAGCGGCTCGCTGGCCAGCACCGCGCCGGCCCTGACCGCGGCCGCGACCTCCGCCCGGCTCCCGTCGGTGGAGACGAACAGCCGCGGCGCGGTCAGGTCGTCGTCGGATACCGCGGACACCAGGATCGCGCCGTCGGGCGAGGCCACATCGACCGAGCGCAGGACCTCCCAATGCGCGACGCCCGGCCAACGACCGGCGGTCTCCACCACGCGCGGGTCGAGCGCCGCGGCCGAGCGCGTGGCGTTGATCTGCGGGACGGAGATATACACATCGCCCCAGAGCGTCTGGCCCAGCCACGCGACCACTGTGCTGCGGAAGCTGTCCACCATCAGGCCGACGCCGATGGTCACGGAGACGGCCACCATCAGCGCGGCGATGGCGACCGCGGTCCGGCTGAGCGCACCGGCGATGCTGCGCGGGGCCATGCGCCCCAGCACGCCCGCGAGCCGGCTGCCCACCGGCGCGGCCGCGCGCATCGCCAGCCATGTGAACGCGGGCGCGAGCAGCGCAAAGCCGATGGTCAGCAGGAAGATGCCCGCAAAGCTGACGACCAGGTCGCGCGTCGGGATGGCGAGCAGCCCCGCGCCCGCCAGGATGCCCGTCAGCCCGGCCGCGGTGACGGCCGGCAGCGCGCGACGCGCCCGATCCTCCAGCCCCGAACGGGTGAGCGCGAGCCGGGGCGAGACCGCGGCCGCCTCCCATGCGGGCAGGGCGGACGAGACGACGGTCGCGGCCACGCCGAGCAGGAAGCCCTTGAGCAGGCTGCCCGCGTCGATCGCCAGCCCGCGCACGGTGACGACGAAATAGAGATCGTTGATCGTCTGCGTGACCAGCCGCACCGCGGCCTGGCCGAGCAGGACGCCCAGCCCCAGCCCGGCCAGCGACCCCAGCACACCGACGATGAGCGCCTCGCCGAGCACGAGGCGGCCCACCTCGCCCCGCGTGACGCCGAGGCAGCGCAGCGTGCCGAACAGCGGGCGGCGCTGCACCACCGAGAAGGTCATACTGTTGTAGATCAGGAACATGCCGACGACGAGCGCGAGCAGGCTCAGGGCGGTCAGGTTCGTCCGAAACGCGCTGGCCATCTGCTCGACCGCGCCGGAGCGCGCGCTCACGCGCACGAGCTGGACGCCCGGCGGCAGCCGATCGGCCAGCGCCGCGGCCGCCGCGTCATCCGGCAGGATGGCGTCGATGTGGCTGAGCCGGCCGATCCGGCCCAGCGCCTCCTGGGCCGTCGCGATATCGGCCAGCGCCATGCCGTCGAGCGCGCGCCGCGCCAGCCCATCGGCGGGCCGCAGCAGCCCCGCGACGAAGCCGCGCGACTCCCGCCCGGCCGCCTCGAGCCGCACCGCATCGCCCAGCGCCAGGCTGTAGTCGCGCGCCAGGCCTTCGGACAGCAGCAGCGCGCCCGGCTGCGTCAGGAACGCGACGAGCTGCCCGACGTCCGCCGGGTCGCCCAGCGCGGCCGCCTGCGCCGGGGGCGTGACGAGATACGAGCGAAACGGCGCTTCGGCAAACGGGTCCACGCCGAGCAGTTGCAGCGGGCGGTCGCCCAGCTCCGGCGAGGCGACGTAGTCCGCGACGACCGGCGCGAGCGGCATCCGCGTCGCGGCCCTGAGCTGCGCATAGACCGCCTCATCCACGCCCTCCGGCCCGCCGACGATCTGATGCGTCGCGCGGCCCGCGATGGCGTCGGTGCTCAGGTCGAAGGCGCGGGCCGCGGCCGCATTGGCGAGGTCGATCGCGACCATGACCGAGACGCCGAGCGCGATGCCGAGGAGCATCAGGCCGGACTGCCACGGCCGGCGCGCCAGATAGCGCCAGCCGATGGCGTAGAGCGTGCGCTTCATCGGTGCACCGCGGCCTGCGGGGCCGGTGCGCGGCCGTTCCCGGCGGCCGCCGCGGCGGGCTGGAGCCGGCCGCGGTGCAGTTGCAGCACCCGGTCGGCCCAGCTCGCGGACTCCGGGCTGTGCGTGACCATGAGCAGGTTCTTGCCCGCCTGCCGCGTCAGGCGATCCAGCAGCGCCAGGATCGCCTGGCCGGTCGTCTCATCGAGGTTGCCGGTCGGCTCGTCGGCGAGCACGAGCAGCGGGTCGTGCACCAGGGCGCGCGCGATGGCGACGCGCTGCTGCTCCCCGCCGGAGAGCCTGTCGGGGTAGGCGTCGGCCCGGTCGAGCAGGCCCACCGCGTCGAGCAGCGGCTCCGCGGCCCGCCGCGCGGCGCGCGGGGCCGCCCCGCCCAGCTCCTCGGGCAGGGCGACGTTCTCCATGACGGTGAGCGTGGGGATCAGGTTGAAGAACTGGAAGATGAAGCCGATGTATCGGCGACGAAAGAGCGTCCGCTCGCGCTCGCCCAGCGCGGTCAGCTCCTGGCCCGCCACCCAGATCTGGCCCGCGTCGGCCCGGTCGATGCCGCTGACGAGGTTGAGCAGGGTGCTCTTGCCGCTGCCGCTGCGGCCCAGGAGCGCCACGAACTGGCCGCGGTCGAACTCGGCGGAGGCCCCCGCCAGCACGACGCGGCGGCGGTCGCCCTCCTGGTAGGCCTTCGAGAGCTCGATCAGGCGGATGAACGCGCCGGCGCTCGAATCGGGCAATGGCATGTCGTGTCCTTCCGGTCGGGCGACAGGGCCGACGGGGCTGCGGCCGGCGCGGCCGCGGCTACGACCCCGCCGCGCTCAGCTCCGCAAAGGCCCCCTGC
>MWBF01000378.1 GCA_002068935.1 Chloroflexi bacterium ADurb.Bin325 | reverse complement strand
GGCGTGATCGGTCTCGCCGTCGTCATCGCGTGGTCCGCGGGCTCCTGCACCGCCAAGGTGAAACCCGGGCAGCTTGACGCGCAACCCGGCCTGCCGGTTCCTTCGGGCGCGTCGCAGTTCACGGTGCGCATGGAGCCGGCCGCGTCGCGCATCTACGTCGTGGGCAATGCGGCATCGGAGGAGCGAATCAACCTGAGCGCGCGAATCCCCGCCTATGTCAGCGAAGTCCTCGCCAGCGCGGGAGACCGGGTGAAGAAGGGCCAGGTTCTGATCACGCTCGACGATCGCGAGATCCGCGAGCAGCTCGCCGCCGCCGAGGCGCAGCTCAACCAGGCTCAAACCGAATATGATCGCGCAAAGCAGCTCTTCGAGCGAAACGCGACGACCCAGCAGGCGCTGACGGCCGCGGAATCCATGTTCACGGCGGCGCGCGCGCAGGTGGAACAGGTGAAGGTCATGCTCACCTACGCGCAAATCACCTCCCCCATTGACGGCATCGTCACGGATCGCCGCATCGAAGCGGGCGACCTCGCGAACCCCGGCATGGTGCTGCTCGCGGTGTACGATCCCGCGCGCATGCGGCTCGAAGCCCCGGTCCCGGTGCGGCTGGTGGACCGGCTGGCCGTGGGGCAGGAGGTGGACGTCGCGCTGGAACGCCCGGCCCGCACGCTCAAGGGCCGCGTGACGGAAGTCGTGAGCGAAGTGGACCCGGCCAGTCGCACGCAGTTGGTGAAGATCCGCCTGGAGGGCGTGGAAGACGGGGTGCTGCCCGGCACGTTCGGCCGCTTGTGGCTGGAGGAGGAACCGCGCCCCTCCATCCGCGTGCCTGCCAGCGCGGTCTATCGCGTGGGCCAGCTTGAATTGGTGCAGGTCGTGGAGGGCGGACGCGCGATCCGCAGGCTGGTGAAGACCGGACCGCTCTACGGCGACCGCGTGGAAGTGCTGTCCGGCTTGAAGGACGGGGAGACCGTGCTGACCGACCCCGTCAAGGAGGGCTGACCCATGGAAGAACGCAAACACGGTTTCATCTCGTCCATGATCCAGTCCTTCCTGCGGGGCAATCTCGCGATCCTGCTGATCTTCATCAGCCTAGCCGCTGGCGTCGCGGCGCTGATGATCACGCCGCGCGAGGAGGAACCCCAGATCGTGGTGCCGCTGGCGGACGTCATGGTGATGTATCCCGGCGGCAGCGCGGAGGAAGTGGAGCAGCTCGTGGCTTCACGGCTCGAGAAGCTGCTCTACCAGATTGACGGCGTCGAATACGTGTACTCGATGTCGCGGCCGGGCATGGCCGTGGTGACGGTACGGTTCTACGTCGGCCAGAGCCGCGAAGAGAGCCTCATCAAGCTCTACAACAAGATCTTCCAGAACATAGACAAGACCACGCCCGGCATCGCGGGCTGGGTGGTCAAGCCCATCGAGATTGACGACGTGCCGATCGTGAACGCGACCCTCTACAGCGACACGTACGACACGCACCAGTTGTACCGCGTGGCCGAAGAGGTGGCGGGCAAGCTTCAGCAGGTTCCCGACAGCGCGCGCATCACGATCCACGGCGGACAGAAGCGCGCCGTCCATGTGTATCTCGACACCGAGCAACTTGCGGCGTACGGCCTCTCGCCCATGGAAATCATGGGCGCGCTGAAAGTGTCCAACGCGCAGATGGAAAGCGGCTCGTTCGAGCAGGCGAACGCGGAATTCCGCGTCGAGGTCGGCGCGTTTCTCCGCGATGTGGACGAGGTCCGCAACCTGATGGTCGGCGTATACCAGGGCCGGCCCGTATACCTCCGGGATGTCGCCGAGGTCGTGGACGGCCCCGACGAATTGAGCACGTACACGCGCTTCGGGTTCGGGCCCGCCGGCGAGAGCGATACCACAGGGTTGCCCGCCGTCACGCTGGCCGTCGCGAAGAAGAAGGGCAGCAACGCGGTATGGGTCGCGCAGGAGATCGAGCGGCGGCTCGCGGAGCTGCGCGGCACCGTCATCCCCGACGAAGTGCGGGTGCGCATCACGCGGGATTACGGCGCGACGGCCAACGACAAGGTGAACGACCTCGTCACCAATCTCGGCATGGGCGTCCTGACCGTGGTCGGCCTGATCGCCCTGGCCATGAGCTGGCGCGAAGGCGCGATCGTGGGACTCGCCATCCCCATCACCTATTCGCTCACACTGCTCTTCAACTACCTCTTGGGCTACACGATCAACCGCGTGACGCTGTTCGCGCTGATCCTTGCGCTCGGCCTGCTCGTGGACAACCCGATCGTGGGCGTGGAGAACATCTCGCGGTATCTCTCGATGAAGAAATACCCGCGGCTGCAGGCCGTCGCGCTCGCGATGGAAGAGGTCATGCCGCCGATCCTGCTGGCGACGCTTTCGATCATTGTGTCGTTCATCCCGATGTTCTTCATCAGCGGGATGATGGGTCCGTACATGGCGCCGATGGCGCTCAACGTCCCGCTCACGATGCTCAGCTCGCTGCTGGTCGCGCTGGCGATCACTCCGTGGCTCTCCAGCAAACTGCTGAAGGAGGGAAGCGGCGACGAGAAGGCATACGATGTGACGGCCACGCGCACGTACAGCGTGTACCGCCGCATGGTGGAACCCCTGCTCGCCTCGAAGAAGCGGGCCCGCACGTTGTTGCTGGTCATGGCCGGCCTCTTCGTCTTCTCCGTGGCCCTCGCGCTGACGGGACTGGTGCCGCTGAAGATGCTGCCGTTCGACAACAAGAACGAGCTGCAGGTCGTGATCGACCTGCCGGAGGGCGCAACGCTCGAGTCGACCGACGCGGTCACGCGCGAGGTCGAGCAGCTCTTCCGCACCGTGCCCGAGGTGGTCGATTTCACGACGATCGTCGGCAGCGCCTCGCCGATGGACTTCAACGGCCTCGTCCGCCACTACTACCTGCGCCAAGGCGCCCACGTCGCCGACGTGCGGGTCAACCTGGTGCACCGCCGGAAGCGGGAGGCGGACAGCCATGCGATCGCGCTGCGGCTGCGCAACGACCTCGCCGCCCTCGGCCGCCGCCTCGGCGCCAACCTGAAGCTCGTGGAGGCGCCGCCGGGGCCGCCGGTCCTCTCGACCATCGTCGCGGAGGTGTATGGCCGACCCGGCATGGACTACGGCGAGCTGATCTCCGCCGCGAAGACGGTGCGCGCGCGCCTGGCGGAAGAGCCCGGCGTGGTCGACGTCGATGACATGGTCGAGGCCGACCGGACGCGCTGGGTGTTCGAGGCCGACCGCGAGAAGGCGGGCCTGAACGGCATCTCCACCGAGGCCATCGCGCAGACGCTGCGCCTGGCGATGGACGGCGTGCCGGCCGGTGTGATCCACGAGCCCACGGAGCAGAACGAGTGGCCGATCGTGCTGCGGCTGCCGCGCGCGGCGCGCTCGGACCTTGCGCGGTTGCAGTCGCTCGCGGTCAAGGGCGGGCGCGGCCAGCTCGTGCAGATCGGCGAACTGGGCCGGTTC
>MWBF01000377.1 GCA_002068935.1 Chloroflexi bacterium ADurb.Bin325 | reverse complement strand
CCGCCTGTTTGCCGTGTCACTGTGTCCCGCATTATAGGAGGTGGACTCTGCGCCCGGCAAGGGCAAACAAACTCTGAACGGTAATCGGTTGGAGACCGGAGGATGCGACTCTGATGCGTATTGCGCGCGATAGCGCGGGAGGGACGAGCGTCTGCTCGTCCGGGCAAGCAAACGCTTGCCCCTAAGGCATACGGCATCCGAAACGCGAAATCCTCGCCCCCACCAACCGATTACCAGAATTACCAGAATCACCCTGCTGGCGATGGACAATCCGCTGCGGCATCGTGTATCCTCTTTTTCACCCGTGTTGTTTTACGCGCATGATGCGCGTAGCCTGTTGCAGGCAAAAGGCGGGCAGCGTTTAAACATGGGAAGACGCTATGACCAGACTATGCATCGTCATTTCGATTCTTTCACTTCTGTGCTTCGCCGCGCGGGCCGAGGCGCAGCGGTCCGTGGCGTTGCCGGAGCGGACGCTGCCGGTGATCGACGCCGTCGATCTCGTGGTGGTGGGCGGCGGCGAGGGCGGCTTGGGCGCGGCGTACGCGGCCGGCAAGGCGGGCGCGCGCGTGATCGTCATCAGCGACTACACCTTTCTCGGAGACGAGTACGTCGCCAAGGCGAAGCGCGATCTCGCGTCCGGGCCGGCGCCGCAGTCCGAGGTGGCCAAGCGGCTCTTCTCAAAGCCGGACCCCGCGGATTTCTCGAAGGCGGCAAGCGCGCTGTTGCGCGAGGCCCGGGTGACGTTCCTGGACAATTCGCGCTACGCGGGAATCTTGGTCGACGCGAAGGGCACGCTCTGCGGCATCGCGACCGCCAACAAGGCGGGCGTCCAGGCGATCGTCGCCAAGGCCGTGCTCGACGTCTCGCAGGCTTCCCGGACCGCGGACGACGCCGGGGCTGAGCGCGCGCCGTGGACCGCCGGAACGCTGAGGGTCTCCAGGCCCCTGGCCGACCAGAAGACGAAGAGGCTGGCGCTGGTGACGAAGGAGGTGCCGATGCCGGAGCTGACCTGGGCGCGCCTCAACAAGGCCGAGCAGGCGCTGCGCGAAACCTGGAACGTGGTGGTCGGCACGAACTTCGCGCACAGCATGGATTTCCACATGCCCAACGCGCTGGCGATGGCTCAGCCGCTGGAGCTGGAGAACCCGCGTCCGGAGATGTTCCGGGTCAAGGGCGTCGGCAACCTGTTCGTGCTGGGCTCTTCCGCGGCAGCCTCGCCCGCCGCGGCGGAGCGGCTGATGCAGCCGGTGCGACTGACGGATCTCGGGAGCATGCTGGGAACGCACCTGCGCGCCGTTGCGGCGAAAGCGGCCATGCCGAAGCCGGCGGAGCTCTCCTTCAAGGCGCTCGGCGGCGCCGTGCGCGAGGGCCTCGCGATCCGCGAGCTCGCGGGCCGCGAGCGCCCGTACCGCACGGCCAAGGCCGCGACCGTGCGCCAGCCGGCCGGCGCCGTGCCGATCTGGGGCGAGTACGAGATCGTCGTCGTGGGCGGCGGGCCGGCGGGGCATGCCGCGGCGATCGCGGCCGGGCGCGCCGGGCGGCGCGTGCTGCTGATCGAGCAGGCGGGCTTCATCGGCGGCAACGTGGCCCTGGGGATCACCGGCTTCTGGCGCGGCTACCGCAGGGGCTTCAACCAGGAATGGCAGAAGCGGCGACGGCTCGCGTATCCCGAGATGCTCAACGAGGCGGGCGTCGACATCTGGTACCACTCGCTGGCGGTCGGCGCCGTGATGCAGGGCAATGCGGTGCGCGGCGTCGAGGTCGCGACGTGGCTGGGCCGGGGCGCCGCCTTGGGCCAGATCGTCATCGACGCGAGCGGCGACGGCGACGTCTGCGTGATGGCGGGCGCGAAAGCCGACTACATCAACGACGGCGACCTGTGCATCGAGGAGGCCTCGTTCGTCGGCCATTATCCGAACTCCATGGCGTTCGACCCCATGGATGTGGCGGGGGCGACGCTCCATCGCGTGCTGGTGGCCGAGCACGTCAAAAAGGCGGCCGGCATCCCGATCGCCCAGATCCGCGAAACGCGGCGCATCCTCGGCGACTATCAGATCAACGAGCTCGACGTGAACACGGGACGGACCTATGCCGACGTGATCGGCGTGATCTCGTGCGCCTTTGACCCGCACGGCTACTACATGAGCGACTACACCTTTGCCGGACTGATGATCTCGACAAAAAAGGTGAAGCAGGACGTCGTCATGTATGTGCCGCTGCGCGCCTGCATCCCCGCCGGCGTGGAGGGGCTCTACGTGGCGGGCCGCTGCTTCTCCTGCACGCATGACGCTCAGGCGCTGGCGCGGATGAACCCGGACATGCTGAACCAGGGCTATGCCGTCGGCTATGCCGCGGCGCTCTGCGTCCAGAACAAGACGCCGACGCGCGCGGTGGACATCCGGGCGCTGCAAAAGCATCTGGTGGCCATCGACTGCCTGCCGGCCGAAACCTTCGACGAGATCGCGCGCGAGACGCCACCCGTTTCGGAGGCCGAGATCGAGGCCGCCGCGCAGAATCCGGGCCAGCGCAAGAACCTGCTGACGCTCGCGCTGGCCGGGCCGCGCGCGCTCCCCGCGCTGCGCGCGGCGTTCGCGACGGCCCCGACGCCCGACAAGGCGAAGGCGCTGTGCCTGCTCGGCGACAAAGAGGGCGTTCCGCTGCTGGCGCAGCAGGTGAAGAGCCTGCCGACGCCCCCGGCCGAAGCCTACGCGTGGGACGGCTTCCTGAAGGTGCCGGAGCTGGACGGCGCCGCGTGGTGCCTCGCGATCCCGCGCGACCCGCGGGCCACGGAGGCGCTGACCGAACGGCTGGCGGCCTGCGACGCCGCGACGGGGTTCAACACGCTGCGCAGCCTGACCCGCGCCCTCGGCCGCATCGGCGACCCGAAGGCCGCACCCGCCTTGGCCGCGTTCTTGAAGAAGCCCGGCGTCCAAGGGCACTGCAATCCCGGCACGGACAACGCGGGCACGCAGGCGGCCCAGTTCTCCAAGGCCATGATCGAGCTTTTCGCCGCCTCGGCGCTGTACGCCTGCGGCGACTGCGAAGGCTTGGGCCGAGCGATTCTCACGCGGTATCTGGACGACTGGCGCGGGATCTTTGTGCGCTATGCGGGGCATGCCTTGGGACTCGAGGACGGGTGAGGCCGCGACCGAACCGCCGTCTCTTTGGAATGTGCACTTCATCTAGCGAACATGCAATTGAGAATGCTCCGGGGGAATGTTACCTTATAACCTGAAAGGAGTTCTATATGACCCCACTGTTTTCAACGGCATTGGGCGGCTGTGTCCTGCTGGCGGCCGGGACCATCATCCTGCTCTATTAGTCACGTTATGAACTTATCTTCAGCCCCATGCGCGACCCCCTCTTCCCTTAAAACAAGCGCACCCGCCCTGTTCGCCGTTGCGGCGCTCCTGCTGTGCTCCTGCGGGACGCGGGAGCTTCCGGCCGCGCCCGGAGCGGTCAAGGCCCCTGCCGGC
>MWBF01000376.1 GCA_002068935.1 Chloroflexi bacterium ADurb.Bin325 | reverse complement strand
GGGGCGTCGCGGCGCTCGTGACCCGGTCGATCGTGGCCTCCCACTTGATTTCGGTGTAGGGGAAGTCGGTGTTGGCGGCATCGAGCGCTCTCACGGTCCGATCGCTGAGATAGACATCCCGCACGACGAGGCTGGTCGGGTGCGGCACGGGCTCGTCGCCGGTCACGCCGAAGACCGAACAGACGGGGCAGGCATTGAACCGGGCCGCGTAAGCCTGCCGCCACCCCTGGTAGGATGCATCATCGCGCGGGGCCTGGCCGGCCTGGCAGGTGTGCACGAACACTTCCTTGCCGCGCGCACGGTTGATGAGGAAGTTCTGGTCGCTTCCGTGCAGCCGCTCGCTGAGCGAGCGCATCTTGCCGCGCAGGCTGGAGCCCGGGATGTAGGGCTGGTTGTTGAGCGGGTTGCGGATGATGGGGGAATCCACCCCGCCGATCTCCAGCGCACCGGCTGCGCCGCCGATATGGAGGCCGGTGAGCGCGATGATATCGCCCTGGATGAATACGCGGCCCTGCAGCCTTGCCTTACGAATCTGCTCGACGTTGGTCATGGGATGCCTCCTACCTGCCGCCTGCCGCGGTATGATAGGCCAGAATGGCCTCGAAAAGATCGACGAAGTGGCCGAAACGCTTGCGCCGCTCTATCGGCTCCTGGATCTGGGCGACCAGGTCGATAGCATCCGAAAGCACATCAGCCAGCGGGCGCACCTTGTTCTCGCGCGCGCTCTGGTAGGCCAGCCGCGGCTTGAGCAGGAGCACCTTGCGCATGCTCTGCGCGGCGTCGCCAGCGTCGGTCCAGGCCGCATCGATCTGGCGCACCGTGCCGAAGATGCCCCGGATCTGGGATTTAGTCAGGCCGGCCTTTTGAAGCTCGGTGCCGAAAGTCTTGGCGTCTTCCACCAGCGTCTTCGCATTGCCGTCGACGATGATCTGTCGAAGATTCTGCGTGTCCATTGCAGGCATAGGTCAAGCTCCTTTTCTGCTGAGCCACTGCGCCCAGCGCGTAGCCAGGCCCAGGTAAACTATCTGACGGTCGTCGAGGATCTTCTTTTCGAGAGCACCCAACTTGCTGCACACCTCCGCGGGCCGGCCCTCCTTCAGCCGGGCCAGCGCGTAGGTCTGCTGCCACATCCAGGGGCCGTAGAAAATGGGGTCGGTGATGCGCGGCGGGACGGCGCCCCGGACGCCGTACGGCTTGCGCCCGCGGTCCCGGTGGTAGCGCCGGGCAATGGCGAGCAGCCGCGTGATGAGCGCGTTGGCCAGACCGTGATCCTTCGCCAGCTCCAGGATATCGTCTTTCAGCGCCACGACCTGCCGGAACGCATCCCAGCCGTGAGTGTGGCCCAGGAAGGTGAGCGCGTCCTTGCCGGGCCGGTCCTTGGCCTCCTTGAGCGCGTCGTGCGCCTCGTCGCCCGCGCGATGGAGCGGCTCGTGCGCGCCGACCACCGCGATGCCGCCCGAGATACCGAACGCCGGGTTGTGGTGGGCATATTTCGCGAAATCCTCTCGGATTTCGACCGCCAGCAACGGCATGAGGTCCCACGGCCCGACGACAAACAGGTCATCACCGCCCGCGAAGAGCACATAGAAGAGCCCTCTGCCGCCATCCACCCGCGCGCAGATGCGGTCGAGCCAGCCGGCGAAGAACCGCTCCAGCGCCTGGCTCAGCTCCGCGGTCTGCATCGGCGTCCGGCGGGGCAGGCCGTGGACGATCCGGTCGCCCAGGTTGTCTACATCCATGCGCAGGACGCCCAGGCGCTTGAACCCGCTGCTGCTCTGTTCCGCCAGCTCGTCGTTCGATCTGATGTTGTCTGCGTCAGCCATCGGCGTGGTATGGGACAGCCACATAAAGCCGGTGATTCCGGTCTTGAACTCGTCCGGGTCGAACACGAGCACCGTGTCGCTCGCAGCCGCGCGCGGGGCAGTCGTCTTCTCGATGCTGAACCACTGATCGGAGACGGCGTGGAGCGCGTGCTGCCAGGCCCGGGGCTGCGGGGGCTGCACGCGCGCCAGCACGAGCCGCGCGGCCCGATGCCCGAGGTCGTTCGCGAGGTCATTGAAGCCCCAGCATTCGGGACACACGACGTTCGATCCCGTCGCCGGCCCGACATCCTCCTGGTCGAGCGGCCTGAATGCCGGTTCGCGCTTCTCCCGCTGGCGTCGACAGACCGCGCAGAAGTCGTTCGTCTCGGCCGGCTCGGTCTCGAACAGCAGATCCCAGTCCGAATCCCGACCGAGGGCCAGGTCGCCGAAGGGCCGGCGCTTGGCCGCCGCGATGGCATCCTTGAGCCGCTTCTCGGCCTGCTGCCAGCGCGAGGACTGCCGGCCGTTCGGCCCTGTCAGCGGCGGCAGATCATAGCGCAGGGCCGCCAGCCCCTCGGTCAGGGGCACGGCCGCGAGCGCGACCGCCAGATCGCCGTGGAAGCCGTCGAAGCGTTCCGCGTCCGCGCCTGCGCCCCCCAGCAGCACCCGATTGACGTCGTTGGCGACCGCATGCACCCGGCGGGCCGTGCCTTCCTCGCCCTCCGCCCAGCCGGTCAGCAGGACGAAGTTGCCGCCGGCCTCGTAGACGACGTTGGCGGGGCCCAGGCCCAACGTATCGAGCAGCCGCTGGACCAGCGCATGGCCGAGCAGTTGGATGAAGGCCGACCGCCCGCGCATGGCCTTGGCCGCGCCCTTCGCGGTCACCATGTCGATGGTGCGCTGGATGCCGGGGATGTCGCCGCCGACGAGCCCCAGGGCTGTTGGAATCTCCTCCGTGCTGCCGCTGATCTCCACCAGCGCCGCGATGGTCTTCCACTGCTCGAAGAGAGAGACGCCCGGCTCGCCGTAGCTGTTGGGCAGGGTGGAGGCGTACTTGCGCATGAGATAGAAGAAGTGCTCGAAGCTGAGTGGGCCGCTCGTTTCACGTTCGAACCCGGCGAGCAGCTCCTGCCGGTCGCGCAGCCGGGGTGCGGTCAGGTCAGCGATGGGGAGAAGCCCCCATTCGCCGTCGTTCGGGGCGAGGCTCAGCGCGACGGGCGGGACATAGGCCGCCGGCGCCGTCCGGCCATCGGCTGTCGCCAGCGTCAGGATGGATTGCAACGGGCCTGCGGCCGGCGCCTGGGCCGCCTGGCCGGAAAGCAACTTCACGAACGATTCCGTCCAGCCAGGGGGCGGGGCAGACGTGCGCCCGTCCGCAGCAGCCATCAACCAGCGGCCGTACTCGATGAGTTGTTGTTCCACATCTGCATTCTTCACATCGGCATCTCCTTTGCTGTGGGGGCGGGGGGAGCCCTACCGTCGTCTGCGCGCGGCCTCGCGCACCTCGTTCAGCGGCAGCAGCTCCGCGACCTCGAAGCGCGGGGGCGTGCTGCCCGCGACGGGCCGCAGCCGCACGCACGTGGGGAAGTAGCCCATCCGGCCGTGCAGCTCGGCCAGCAGGGCCACGGCGATGAAGTTGAGGCTGGGCGGCACGATGACCAGCGGCTCGCCCTGCCA